>CAZVPJ010000150.1:0-2623 GCA_964629035.1 uncultured Thiotrichales bacterium
AAACGATCGTGATTCCAATGAATCATTACCCGATGTGGAAGTATCTGCTGATTTTATTTATCGTTGCAGCGGCTGCACTATACGCACTCCCAAATTTGTACCCTAATGTTCCGGCAGTTCAGATTTCTCATGACTCAGGAAAACTGAGTGAATCTACATTAGAAATTGTTAAGGATGCATTGAGCAAAAAAGGTATTGAAGTAAAAGGTCAGGAGCAAAAAGATAATAGAATCCTATTGAGACTTGCAGATACTGAAAAACAATTACAAGCTTCTGAAATTGCCAAAGATACTTTAGACGGAAGACATATCGTAGCCTTAAACTTAGTACCAGATACACCTGCATGGTTAAGTGCTTTAGGAGCATCTCCGATGAATCTCGGATTAGATCTACGAGGTGGTGTGCACTTTTTACTTCAAGTAGATATGGATGCAGCGACTGAAAAGGCAATTAACAATTATGTTTCAGCATTTAGAACTTCCTTGCGAGAGGCAAAACTTAAGCGCTTTTCTGTTTCATCTTTCAAAGATCAGGTGCGTGTCAAGTTTAGAGATGCGGAAAGTAGAGTGGAAGGGCTTTCGGTACTGAGAAAAGAACATTCAGGTCAGTTGAGTTTTAATGAAGAAGATGAAGACGATAAATTTATTTTAACCGCTATTATAAATGAGGATGCGATTAAGGAAATAAAATCTCAGGCAGTCCAGCAAAATATTCAAACTTTACGTAATCGCGTTAATGAAATAGGAGTAGCAGAGCCATTAATTCAGCAACAAGGGGCAGAGCGGATTGTTGTGCAGCTGCCAGGAGTTCAAGACACCACAATAGCTAAAGATATTTTAGGTGCGACGGCAACTTTGGAATTTCGGTTGGTTGATCCTTTAAATGATCCTTATAGTGCAGCTGAAACTGGAAGGGTCCCAGTAGGCTCGTTACTTTATTATCGACGTGATAGCAAAGAACCGGTTTTATTAAAACGGGAAGTAATGTTAACGGGTGATCGTATAACTGGTGCAAATCCAGATTATGATGAGAATGGTGAGCCAGCAGCTAGAATATCACTTGATGGAATTGGTGCAAAAAGATTCTCAAAAATCACAGGTGAGAATATCAAAAAGCCAATGGCGATTGTTTTTATTGATAATAAAACTATTACAACAATCAAAGATGGTAAGAAGGTTAAGAGTAAGAAGAATACAAAGGACGTAATCAGTGTTGCAACTATTCAGGAACAGCTAGGTAGGGTGTTCCAAATTACTGGCTTGGATTCGACATATGAGGCGACAAAGTTATCATTATTGCTACGTGCAGGTGCATTAGCAGCGCCAGTTGAAATTGTTGAGGAGCGCACGGTTGGTCCAAGCTTAGGAAAACAAAATATTGAGTTAGGGAAAAAATCAATATTGATCGGTTTAGTCTTAGTGATGATCTTTATGTTGGTGTATTACAAAGTCTTTGGGTTTGCGGCAAATATTGCATTAGCGGCCAATTTGATATTGATCATTGGTGTGATGTCATTAATTCCTGGTGCTACCCTCACGCTTCCCGGTATTGCGGGCATTGTGTTAACGGTGGGTATGGCGGTGGATGCTAATGTGTTGATCTTTGAGCGTATTCGTGAAGAGCTGCGAATTGGAAATTCTCCACAGGCAAGTATTCATGCAGGTTACGCAAAAGCACTATCGACTATCGCGGATGCAAATATCACAACACTCATTGCAGCAGTGGTGTTATTCGTATTTGGAACTGGACCAATAAAAGGCTTTGCAGTGACGCTATCCATCGGCATTGTCTGTTCAATGTTCACGGCTATTATGGGAACACGCGCTCTGATCAATCTATATTACGGTAATAAGAAAACTCCATCATTGGCAATTTAAGTTATGCAATTATTAAAAGACAATATTAATTTAGACCTGATGGGCAAACGCAAGTTTGCTTTAGTGTTATCTCTAGTGTTGATTGTGATTGCAGTAGCTGCAATGGTGATGCGAGGACTAAATTTAGGAATCGATTTTACAGGTGGTACATTAGTAGAAGTTGGCTATACAGAATCTGTTGAGCTTGAGTCAGTTAGACAAGCATTGAATTCAAGTGGCTATGATGATGCGATCGTACAGCATTTTGGTACCGCAAAAGATGTGCTCATTCGTTTGCCTGTTGCGGATAGCGATGATGATAAAGCGAAATTAAGTAATAACGTTTTGGAAGCTTTGGAAGCGACTGGTCAGCCAGAAATGCGCCGTGTTGAATTTGTTGGTCCACAAGTAGGTGATGAGTTGCGCGATAAAGGTGGCTTAGCCATGTTGTATGCCTTGATCGGAATCCTGATTTATGTAGCGTTGCGATTTGAGTGGCGATTTTCCTTGGGTTCGGTAGCTGCCCTAATTCATGATGTTATTTTAGTGGTAGGATTTTTTGCCATTACTCAGATTGAGTTTGATCTAACGGTGCTGGCTGCATTGCTTGCTGTCATTGGATATTCACTTAATGACACGATTGTTGTGTTTGATCGTATTCGTGAAAATTTTCGAAGATTACGCAAAGAGACCTCAGAAGGGGTAATTAATATTTCAATCAATCAAACACTTTCCAGAACTTTGATGACGTCAATCACAACCTTGCT
>CAZVPJ010000150.1:2723-4315 GCA_964629035.1 uncultured Thiotrichales bacterium
TTTGTAAAATTTGACGAAAAATTTTAGTATTTGCAGCAACGACATTGCCGCTTTCCAGATAGCTATGTCCACCTTCCGTGTCTCCGACTAATCCGCCAGCTTCTTGAACTATTAGGCAACCCGCTGCGATATCCCAAGTATTAAGACCAAATTCCCAAAAGCCATCCACACGACCCGCGCCTACATAGGCAAGATCTAATGCAGCTGAACCGGCACGACGAATGCCTGAGGATTGCAGCATGATATCTTTGAGTGAGCTCAGGTACGCATCAATATTTTGGTTTTCTTTATACGGAAAGCCCGTAGCTAATAATGAACCCTCAAGGCTGGGAAGTTTTGATACTCTGATTTTTCTATCGTTGAGTGATGCACCATTGCCGCGACCTGCACAAAATAATTCATCTTTGAAGGGGTCATAAATTACTGCCACTTCAAGTCGTTCTTTATGTTTAAGTGCAATGGATACCGAATAGTGTGGAAAGCCATGTAAGAAATTAGTTGTGCCGTCTAAAGGATCAATTATCCATTGGTACTCATCATCTTTGCCGCTAAATCTAGATCCGGATTCTTCAGCAAGAATGCCATGTTGGGGGTATACGCGATGTATGACATTGATGATTTCTTGTTCTGCTTGTAGATCGACTTCGCTTACAAAATCATTTTTTTCTTTTGTTTTGATATTCAGCGAATGAACTCGAGACATGTTGCGAAAGATAATTTTACCTGCCTCACGCGCAGCTTCGATTGCAATGGTTAAGGTAGCTTGCATGTTTATTAGATATGATTTGAGAATAAGAAGGTTTGCCAAGCATACCTTACTTCATCTAATTTACGTATACTCTAAAAATCCTTGTTTGAATTTTTCGAATGTAACCATCAACTTTTAAGTGTTAATTTTTATAAAAAGTGAATAAACCCTATCAAATACGAATTGTTTTAGTTGAACCTTCCCATCCTGGAAATATTGGTGCTGCAGCACGTGCGGCTAAAACCATGTGTATTGAAAATTTGGTACTTGTTAAGCCTGAAGACTTTCCAAGTGGTGAGGCGAGAGCGCGTTCTACAGGTGCGCTTGATGTGCTTGAGCGAGCCGTTATTTGTGATTCACTTCAAGCAGCTATTGCGGATTGTACCTTTGTTATAGGTTCAAGTGCTCGTCTGAGGGGTTTGCAATGTCCTGAAATCGCACCAGATAAAGTCGGTGCAAAAGTATGGCAAGAACTTGAGTCTGGAAATGTAGCCATTGTTTTTGGTCGTGAAAGTAGTGGGCTTACTAACGATGAGCTAGATCAATGCCATTATTTAACGACTATTCCGGCAAACTGGGAGTTTAGTTCATTAAACTTAGCTTCTGCTGTGCAGGTTATATGTTATGAAATTTATAATGCTTCACTAAAGTTATCATCTTCAAATAAGGGTATTGATAACAATTCTGTTAATAATGTGCCGCATACTTTGCGTGATACTGAAAAGTCAGATCCTTTGGCGACCGCAGAACAGCTCGAGAATCTATTTGAACATATGCAGCAGGTTTTACAGGAGATTGAGTTTTTTGACCCCAAACAACCCAAGTTATTGATGCGTCGATTACG
>CAZVPJ010000151.1:0-4287 GCA_964629035.1 uncultured Thiotrichales bacterium
TGATAATAAATCCGGTGCTGCATTAGATATCGTCAAACTTAATGCGGGTGCGGCATTATATGTTAGCGATAAAACTGCAACGCTGGAAGATGGTGTGCATGCAGCTGCAGATTTGATTGCTTCGGGTGACGCCAAGAAAAAATTTCAACAGTACATTGAATTTACTAACCGTTTTCAATAAATATATATATGACAAATATGCCTAGTAGTACACCGGAAATTCTTACAAAAATAATAAATCATAAAAAAAATGAGCTAGTGGAGCGGAAGCTGCATATGCCTCTAGAAAAAATACAAGACATGGCCAAGGATGCTCCAAGCCCGCGTGGTTTTGAGCGTGCGCTACGAGGCGCGCAAGCGGCTAAGCGCCCAGGTGTAATCGCTGAAATTAAACGTGCATCGCCTAGCAAAGGAATTTTACGAGAGAACTTTAACCCCATGGAAATCGCAGCAGGCTACCAAATGAATGGTGCGAGTTGCGTGTCTATTTTGACTGATACCGAATTTTTTAAGGGTTCTTGTGCCATTCTGGAATTAGCAAGAAAAACCTGTTTTTTGCCTATTTTGCGTAAAGATTTCATTATCGATACCTATCAAGTTTATGAAACTCGTGCAGTGGATGCGGATTGTTTGTTGCTCATCGCTGCCGCTTTAGATGATGAAAAAATGTCAGAGCTCTATGCGTTAGGTAAAGAGCTGAGATTAGATGTTCTGGTAGAAGTACATAATGAAGAAGAAATGGACCGAGCATTACGGCTTGAGCCAACCATGATTGGTATTAATAATCGTGATTTACATACTTTTGAATTATCGCTGGATACCACTTTCAATCTGTTGGCTAAAGTTCCTGATACCTGTCATGTGGTTACGGAAAGTGGCATTCATACTAAAGATGATGTCGCTCTGATGATGGATAAAGGCGTGAATTCTTTTTTGGTTGGTGAGGCGTTTATGGTTGCAGAAAATCCAGGTGCCAAGCTAAAAGAATTATTTTTTTAATATGCAGTTTAATCAGAAAGATAGACGGAGTGTGTAATGGCTAAACCAATTTTGGAAAATTCACATCCTATTATGCGATTTATATTATTTATAGAGCGTACAGGCTTAGTGCTCATTACCATTGCGACGGTGATTGCTATTGGTCAAGAATTGTATGTCATCTATGCTCAAGCGAGGGTTGAGCTGCATGATATTTTACTCTTATTTATTTATTTGGAAATTTTATCGATGGTGGCTTTGTATTTCACCAGCGGTAAATTACCGGTACGTTATCCGATCTATATCTCTATGGTTGCTATCACGCGATATATTATTCTGGGCATGAAAGATATGAATGCTTTAGAAATCATCTATTTGGCTGCAGCTATTTTACTGCTAACACTCGCAACGCTAGTGTTAAGGTATGGGTCATTTAAGATGCCTCATAGGGCGGACGGTGCTGATTAGCCTATTTTTATAGCAGACTAGTAACTGGCCTAAACAGGCCGAAACTGGCCGTAACAGGCAAACAACTTGATGGTTTGACTAACTTCTGATGTTACAAGCCTGCTTCCCGAATGGCTTGGACAAGTTCGTGATCAAGTACACCCGCTTCTTCATATTGATGGTCATTTGAAAATAAAATCTGATGATTAATAGATTCTTCAAGATCGTTACTATCAACGATACTGTCGGGGATACGGCTGGTCATACAGTCGGGTATCTCTAGCTCTTGATCGATGGAATAAAGAGCTGCCTCTTCAATTACTTTTCCCATAAAGCCTCACATAATATTTAGGTTTATTAGCGTATAAAACATAATGTAGGTATTAGTATTCAGTGTTTACACTAGTTATATTGTGTTACTGCGATATTAATGTTTCGTTTAAAAAATATTAAGGTTGTAAGTATATTTTCTGATTAAGGCCCCGTAAGGAGTAGGACTTACGGGGCTTGGGAGGACGTAACGCATAAGGGGTTACGACATTTTAAATAATAAATTGGTAGAGCGCTTTTAATCTATTTTTAGGGTTAGTTATAACTAGGGGTCAATAGATTAAAGGATCTACAATACATAATGTAACAATCTATATAATCACCTCCTGTTCATCATCAAAGCTTAGTTTATATGTAGCAATTCTTATGCCAGATAGTTTTCCTGATAAAACAGGCTGTTAGATATAAGCATAAGCAAGCGAGCATTAAATTGGTTCAAAAATGTAATTTTATGCACCATAATTGTTTTCAACTTGACGATTGTTAAAGTTCAAAAGCAGACATTGACTATTATTCTGAATATAATCGTCTTGTGAAATTTAAAACATTAACAGGAGTACATCATGGCAGGTAAGTTTGAAATATATAAAGATAAAAAAGGTGAATTTCGTTTTCGATTAAAAGCCGGTAACGGTGAAAATATACTTGCTAGCGAAGGCTATAAAGCAAAATCAGGTGCAAAGAATGGCATTGAGTCGGTTAAAAAGAATGCTAAAGACCTAAAGTGCTTTGTCACCAAGAAATCCAGGAATGGTAAGCATATGTTCAACTTACGCGCAGGAAATCATCAAGTGATCGGCACATCCGAAATGTATAACTCTGAAGCGGCCTGTAGTAATGGCATCAAGAGTGTAAAAACCAACGCACCTAAAGCGAAAGTAGAAGATTTGACGTAAGTCATCATGAAAAGTGGGCGTCTGTTTTGGGCCCATCGTGTGAGCACATGGATGTGTGAATATGAATGGCATCAGGGACGATGCGGTGTATTTAGTAGTCTCGCAATGACGGCTTACTACTCGATGCGGATAGTACGATTACGTAATATCATCGTATTTAAAATGTAATGAGATTCGTCACTGTGTTTTTATTCAATGGATGTACGCTTTATGAGTATTCATCCATTAAATAAATAACGATCTCAATTCTAATATTATGACTGACTCTAAGTTATTAACCATTAAAATAAACATCATTTTATTGTTCGCTCTTTTACTCATGCACACATCTTTGTATGCAAAAGAGCCTTATTTTAAGTCTGATCTATTTAAAGACACTAACCTGACTTCACATTGCCATGACACGGCAGCAACTTGGGAGCTGCCTGCCACGCATTACTATCCATATGAGGCTAATCGAGTGCTTTGGGTGCAAGCCAAAACCACTAGAGAGACTCTTGAAGCCTTAGTACCAAAACCATTAAAAATAAATGAAGAGAATAAGATAATATTTTTTATTGCTAGGCTAAACATTACCCAGCCCAGCCCTGATCCTTATAACGAGAGTGGAATAGTCATTCCGGTTACTTATATGGATCACGATTCTGGTGAACTTAAAAATTCTGTTTTCATTCCCATTCTATATCTAGATGAGAATAATCCAATCATAGGTGGACGTGTTATTTATGGAGCAAATAAATATCCAGCAGAAATTAATATATTTGAAAATGAAAATACTGTCAGCGCTAGCGTTAAGAAATCTGGGGTTACGTTAATTGATATGACGGTGACTTTACAAAATCAAGTTATCAGTGCTGATACTAGTCAGGAAAGTGGTGGATGGATTGCAATTAAATGTGATTCAACTTCTGATTTAGAAAATGCAAAATTTGATACTTTAAATTTGGCAGATGTCAGTAAGCTAAAAATTCATGAACTGCATACAGGAAAAGGACAGCTAACACTGGAAACGAGCAGATTAGATCCGCTAGCTAACATTCCAATTCTAGAAATAACCAATGCAGGATTCCAGATTGATAGCTCTATATTAGGGAACAGTATCGTAATTCATACATACAAGCATGATTAGTTTGTAATATTGTATGATCGCTATTGGCCGTAAGGAGACGTCAGGTTGGATTTAAACAAATACAAACTTAAAATGTCTGCTAACGACCCAAAGCGGACATTCAAGAACTAAATCAATTAATATCTTAAATGACTACGGACTGTATAAACTTACTCCCAATCACATTGGGAGTTTTTGCTCTCTTAATTTTTGCAAGTAACTATGCATCATGGAAAATGACAAAAAATATTTCTCCTGAATATAAGGAAAATATGAGCTCTATTTCTAAATGGAAGCTATTATTTGGTGATGTAACATTGCCCAGAGAAGTTTTAACCACTAGAGGCCTCTTGTGGAGGAAGGCATCAATAATATTTTTTCTATGCCTAGTACTGACAGGGTTTTCTTTCCCTTATTTCAATAACCAAGGGTGGTTTTGTGGCTTTACTTATCCTAATTAGAATGTCCGCTATTGGCCGAAAGCGGACATAAATTGAATCATTAAGGGACAATTCAGGTTGGAAACTC
>CAZVPJ010000152.1:0-2255 GCA_964629035.1 uncultured Thiotrichales bacterium
AAACAACTTGGTAAGTACTTAGCTAATGTGGCTGGCTATCAAGAAGTTTATAATGTAAAGCGCGGCATTGCCTATTGGATAAAAAAGAACAATAGTGTGGTTATGCCAAATTAGTTTTTATCATTATCTACGCTAAAAAATATAATATGACATGACTAGACCTTACAACACGCTCATTTGGATGGTGGCTTTTGTATTTTCTGCTGCCATCGCGATAACGTTTATCTATCAACCAGTAGAATTTGCATTTAAAACTAACCCCTGGTTTAACGCGCTCATCGCACTAGTGTTAGTTATCGGTATTACGCATAACTTTCAACAAGTGCTAAAGCTATACAAAGAAATTTCCTGGATAGAAAATTACCGAAATTCTTCGGACACAAATAAATCACAAGCGATTACCCCGTTGTTAGCTCCAATGGCGCGAATGCTATCAAAGAAAGATAACGATCAATTAACCCTTTCGACAATGTCTTTGCGGTCTTTGTTAGACAGTATTGGTAACCGATTGGAAGAATCACGGGATATCTCGCGATATCTAATTGGCTTGCTTGTGTTTCTGGGTTTGCTGGGTACTTTTTGGGGGTTATTAGCAACGGTTAGCTCAGTAAGTGATGTAATTAAAGGTATGACAGGTAATGGAGAAAACAGCCTGCTGCTATTTGAAAACTTGCAGTCTGGTTTGCAGCAGCCACTCTCGGGCATGGGAGTGGCTTTCAGTTCCTCCCTTTTTGGCCTGGCAGGTTCTTTGGTGCTCGGTTTCTTAGACTTGCAAGCTGGACATGCACAAAGAAGATTTTTCAATGAGCTTGAAGAATGGCTGTCTGGAATTACGTATTTGTCATCTGGGTCTTTGTCGGGTGATGGCGAGTCTACCATGCCTGCTTATGTACAAGCTTTACTAGAACAAACTGCTGATGGAATTAACAGTCTGCAAAGAGAGTTGAGCAGCCAGAATAATGAACGTACAAGACTGGATTCACATATGCTCAATCTTACTCAACAGATGGCTGAGGTTGCAGAGTATTTACGGCGTGATCAACAACCATTCTCTGAAGAACTAAGAAAGGAATTGCGCATATTAACCCGCACAATTGGTGCCTCTTTAGCTAATCAACAGCAATCTAAGTGATTGCATAATGATGTCGTACGCATCCTCAACTAGAAGAACGGTAAACATTTGGCCGGGATTTGTGGATGCGCTTGCCGCGTTGTTAATGGTGATAATATTTCTATTGCTTATATTTTCAATCGGTCAGTTTTATTTAAGCGATGCACTTAGCGGCAAAGAGCAAACTCTAGTCAAGCTTGACCGACAAGTCATACACCTTGCTGAATTACTTGCCTTGGAGAAAACTTCTAACGAAGGTCTGCAAAAATCAATAGGTGAGTTGAAGTCACAACTATCAATTGAAAGCAGTAATAATGAGTTACTGCAAGCGGATGTTGATTTGCTTACCGAGATGAAGGATCAGTTAGAACGGGATGTGGCAAAATTTCTAACTCTGTCGCAAGAAAATGATGCTGCCTTTCGGGCAGAGCAAGAAGTTTCTGCAAAGTCACTTTCACAAATTGAAATACTAAACCGACAGATACAAGCATTGCGGGAGCAACTGGGTACTGTATCCAATGCCCTTGGTCTAGAGTTAGATGTTCAGTCTGCAAGTGTGGAAAGTCTGGCTGAAAAACTGAACATTGCACTAGCTGAAAAAGCACAAGAGTTAGCGAGATACCGTTCAGATTTTTTTGGGCGCTTGCGTGAAGTGTTGGGTGAAAATCCTGATATCCAGATAGTGGGTGATCGATTTGTACTGCAATCTGAGTTGTTGTTTGAAAGTGGTTCTGCAGAGTTGGGTGAGAAGGGCAAAGAACAAGTTAAGAAGTTATCTGAAACGCTTAATAAAGTATCGGCCAATATTCCTGCTGATATTGAATGGATTGTACGAATTGATGGTCACACAGATCAAAGATCTATAAACACTAAAGAGTATCCATCTAATTGGGAGCTATCCACGGCTCGCGCCTTGGCGATTGTAAGATATATGGTGGCACAAGATGTTCCGGCCAATCGACTTGCTGCAACAGGCTTTGGTGAATTTCATCCATTAGATGTTGAAAAAACAGAAGCTGCCTACACTAAAAATAGAAGAATAGAAATTAAACTTACTTCAAGGTAACTACTACTGCATAGAGAGAAAGTTAAACTAGACCAGCGTAGGATTGATTATGTTTAGGCAGGACAATCCAGGGCATAT
>CAZVPJ010000152.1:2355-4279 GCA_964629035.1 uncultured Thiotrichales bacterium
TAAACTAGACCAGCGTAGGATTGATTATGTTTAGGCAGGACAATCCAGGGCATATTCAGGACAGAACAAACTAGGACAGAGCAAACCAGAATAGAACTATTACCTTCATGGTTTGCTGACATCATTGTGTTACGAGCGTATAACTATAAATATGAAAATCTCTGAATATTTCCCACGCGAAGCTTTTGTTAATCGAACGGTATTGGTAACTGGCGGGGGTAGTGGCATTAATTTAGGTATAGCCAAAAGCTATGCCGCGGTGGGGGCCAAGGTAGCCATTTGTGGTCGCACTGAAGAGAAACTCGATCATGCCAAAAGTGAGCTAGAAAAGCTCGGCGCAAAAACACATGCTGTGATAGCCGATGTGCGAGATTACGACGCGTTGCAAGATGCTTGCGATCAGATTCAGGTTTCTTTAGGACCGATTACGGACTTAGTATGTGGTGCAGCAGGTAACTTTTTATGTCCAGCTAGCGAAATGAGTGCTAATGCTTTTCGTACAGTTGTGGATATAGATTTAAATGGTACGTTCAACGCAACTCGTGCAGCATTTGAGCAATTAAAAGAAACTAAAGGTTGTGTGCTGATGGTATCGGCCGGGCAAGCGTATATGCCTTATACCCACCAAGCTCATGCTGGCGCTGCCAAAGCAGGAATAGAAAATTTAGCAAAAAACCTAGCGCTAGAATGGGGACCATATGGTGTTCGTGTGAATACGGTCGTGCCGGGCCCCATTGAAGGCACTGAAGGAGTTAAACGACTTACTGATGAAAAACAAAAAAGTATGATGTTGCAATCTATTCCTCTAAGACGATTAGGTTTGCCTGAAGAAATTGGGCAGGTCGCAGTTTTTCTATCCTCCCCTATGGCGGCCTACATTACAGGATCACAAATAGTATGTGACGGGGGCATGAATCTTTCAGGCTCAGCATTATTTAATATGGGAGTACATCAGGCCCAAGCTGCCCGGGCTGCGCAAGGCGCCCAAATGACTAAGGCTGAAAAAAATAAACAAGAATTAGATAATGAAACTGACTAAGTATAATAATTAACAAGCAACATCATTTAATCGAATCAGGGTGATATTCAGTTTCAAACATTACCCAAATTGCCAAAAAGAAGGCCGCAATCACCGGGCCAATCACAAAGCCGGATAAACCAAATAACCCTAAGCCACCTAATGTGCTGAGTAAAATTAAATAATCAGGCATTTTGGTGTCTCGTCCAATGAGTATTGGACGTAAAACATTATCGATCATGCCGATGATCAGTGCACCCACACCGAATAGAATAAGTGCCTTACCCCAATCCCCATTAGCAAGAAAGATCAAGGCTGCTGGCACCCAAACCAGTGCTGAACCGACTGCAGGTAAGATGGATAGGCCAATCATTACCACCCCCCAAAATACTGCAGACTCAATACCTAAGAGTGCAAACATAATTCCCCCTAGTGTGCCTTGTACAATTCCCACCACTAAAGTGCCTTTAATAGTGGCACGTGAGACCTCTGCAAATTTTGATAGCAGGTGACGTTCAGCTTCATCACCAATGGGTAAAACACGAATAATAAGCTCAACAATTTTATGCCCATCTCGCAAAAAGAAAAATAGCATATAGAGCATGAGTAAAAATAATGCAGAAAAGGTTAACGCGTTTTGTCCTATGTTGAGTAAATTAGTTGCAACCCATTGGCTAGAGTTCAATGCGGTATCAGAAAAACCTTCTTTAAGTTTTTCAAAATCTATTCCTACTTTACTTAAGGAATCGCTGACTATAGGCAAGCTTTTTTGCACCCAAGCGATGGGTTTTGAAAAATCATAGACACCACTACGTATGTCGCTATACAAATCAGTACCTTCATTAACAACTGCTATAGATAGCGTTGTGGCAGGTACAACAACCGTAAATAGAATTAATAGTAAAG
>CAZVPJ010000153.1:0-4223 GCA_964629035.1 uncultured Thiotrichales bacterium
TAACCATTGCTGAGGAGCAACACTCCAGTTATTTTGTTTAGTAAAATGAAAATCATATTCTTGAGCATTTAACGAATGTACTTCACACCCATTAAGGCCTGCCTTGCGTATGCGATGCGCCAACATGGGTTGCTCCAAACGAATATTACTACCCACCAGCAAAACACTATCATTTTCTTCAATTGATTTTATTGACTGACCTAGATAAGGAAATAATGGCATAACATCTTGATCTGTAAAATCGAGTTGTTGTGTACGATGATCAATATTATGCACACCCAGTTGACGAAAAACTTTTTGCAGTAGATACAACTCTTCTAATGTTGAGTGTGGCGCAGCTAATACTCCAATCTCATCTGCTTGATGCTGCTTAAGCTTCTCTGCAACGAATGACAGCGACTCATCCCAATCACTTTCCTGCCATCCTTGATCGCTTTTCAACATAGGCTGTATTGCGCGATCAGGTGAATTCAAACCTTCATAGCTAAATCGATCTCTGTCTGAAATCCACGTTTCATTGATGTCTTCATTTTCACGCGGTACAACACGCATCACTTGATTGCGCAAGGTATGCAAATATACATTTGAGCCGACACTATCATGCGGCATAACACTAGCCGACTGGACCATTTCCCATGCACGTGCTGACATACGAGAAGGCTTGGCATTCAATGCACCCACTGGGCACACATCAATAACATTTCCGGATAGCTCAGAACTTAGAGACTTTTCTACAAAAGTACCAATCTCCATGAACTCGCCACGTCCCGTGGCACCCAACTCACTAATACCTGCAATCTCCGTTCCAAAGCGTACACATCGCGTGCAGTGAATACAGCGTGTCATATCGGTAGAGACTAACGGACCTAACTCTTTATCGGGTACTACACGTTTACGTTCTGTGTAACGTGAAATACTATTCCCATACCCCATTGCAACATCTTGTAATTCACATTCACCACCCTGATCGCAAACTGGGCAATCAAGTGGATGATTGATTAACAAAAATTCCATCGTTCCCTGTTGGGCATCTAACGCCAAGGGTGATTTTGTATATACCTTCATGCCTTCCATAACAGGTGTGGCACAGGCAGGGAGAGGTTTGGGAGCTTTTTCGACTTCCACCATGCACATACGACAGTTTGCTGCGACCGATAATTTTTTGTGGTAGCAAAAACGAGGTACATCTACATCATGTTGATCCGTTACCTCGATAAGCATGGCGCCTTTTCGAGCAGTAACTTCCTCATCATTAATAAATATTTGTACGGTTTCTTCAGACATTAATTATTACCAGTCATTATGCCGCATCTTTCTGCTTGGTTGCTTCCAATATGCTGCAGCCATGCTCGATGTAATGCAAAAACTCATTACGATAATGTTTAATAAAACTATGCACGGGCATTGCTGCTGCATCACCCAACGCACAAATGGTTCTGCCCTCAATCTTGGTTGCAACATCATCAAGTTTATCGATATCTTCTGACTGACCCTCTCCTTCCACAATACGACACAACATTCGATATAACCAACCCGTCCCTTCGCGGCAAGGCGTGCATTGGCCGCATGACTCTGAAAAATAAAATCGCGAAATACGTTGCAAGACTTTAACCATATCAGTCGAATCATCCATCACCACAACTGCACCAGAACCTAACAGCGAACCTGCTGCCGTGATCGATTCATAATCCATATTGGTATTCATCATTATTTCTCCAGGCAAAACAGGAACTGATGAGCCACCTGGTATAACCGCTTTTAGTTTTGCGTCGTTTCGAATACCGCCAGCTAGTTCAAGTAATTCAGAGAATGGCATTCCGAGCGGCACTTCATAGTTTCCCGGACGATTTACATGACCGGAAACTGAGAAACATTTTGTACCGCCACTTTTTTCAACCCCTATAGAAGCAAACCATTCGGCACCTTCCCGCATAATACTAGGAACAGAAGCAAAGGTTTCCGTATTATTGACAGTAGTTGGTTTTCCATATAAGCCGACATTCGCAGGAAACGGAGGTTTAAAACGAGGTTGACCTTTTTTACCCTCCAATGATTCCAACAGCGCAGTTTCTTCACCGCAAATATATGCGCCTGCCCCCAAGGTATCGTATAGATGAAAAGTGAAATCAGAACCCAGTATGCTGTCGCCTAAATAACCCGCCGTATAAGCTTCATTCAAGGCTTCTTTAAACCTTATAAAAGGCTCATCTAAAAACTCACCACGCAAATAGTTATAACCCACCGACAAGCGCATGGCATACGCCGCAATGGCCATCCCCTCAATTACGGAATGAGGATTGAACCTTAAAATATCACGGTCTTTGCATGTACCCGGTTCAGACTCATCAGAATTACACACCACATAACTTTGAATATCAGGGTTTCGCGGCATGAAACTCCACTTTAATCCTGTTGGGAATCCTGCCCCTCCACGACCACGCAAACCTGACGCTTTAATTTGTTCGATAACCTCATCAGGTGAAATTTTATCACGCAGGATATTTTCCCATGCGGCATATCCACCTACACTCTTGTAATTCTCCAAGGTCCAGGGCTGATCAAATTGTAAAGTTTTATAACAAACGTTATTTATCTGCATAACTGAATTCAATTAATTGCTTAACTCTTTTAATATCTCATCCACTTTTTCAATGGTTAAGTTTTCTTTATAAACATGATCAACCTGCATCATCGGCGCACCACAACATGCCGCCAAACACTCTTCTTCTTGTTTCAAATAAAACTTTCCATCCGGCGTACTTTCACCCATTTCAATTCCGAGTTTATTTTTTAAATGCGCTACTATTTCATCAGAGCCGCGCAGCATGCAAGATAAGTTGGTACATACTGAAATAGTGTGTTTACCAACGGGCTCTAATTCAAACATGGAATAGAACGAAGCCACCTCATAAACCGCCATAGCGGGTATTTCTAAATATTCTGCAATCGCATCCATTTTTTCAACAGGCAGATAACCTTCTTCATGCTGCAGTGCTCGTAAAGCACCTAACACAGCAGATTGCTTTTGATCGCGCGGATAACGTGAAAGCCAATCATCAATCTCCTCTCGCAAATGATCTGACAAAGGTGAATTATTATTAGCTACTTCACTCATCGATCTATTTCTCCAAACACAATATCTTGCGTGCCGATAATAGCGACTACATCTGCAAGCATGTGCCCACGTGACATCTCATCTAATGCCGCTAAATGCGCAAAACCGGGTGCACGAATTTTTACTCGGTAAGGTTTATTTGCACCATCGGAAACCAGATATATTCCAAACTCGCCTTTGGGATGCTCAATGGCCGAATAAACTTCACCTTCAGGCAAACAATAGCCTTCAGTAAATAATTTAAAATGATGTATCAATTCTTCCATGCCCATTTTCATCTCGCCACGGGATGGAGGCGCAACTTTATGATTATCCACCATTACAGGTCCTGGATTACTTCTAAGCCATGCAATACATTGTTTAATAATATCGTTTGATTGACGCATCTCTTCCATGCGCACTAGGTAACGATCATAACAATCACCATTAACACCAACCGGAATTTTAAAATCCAAATCGCTATACGATTCATAAGGCTGTTTACGACGCAAATCCCACTCTATTCCTGAACCACGCAACATTGGACCGGTAAAACCTAATTGCAAGGCACGCTCTGGTGTAACGATCCCAATGTCTACGGTGCGCTGTTTCCAAATACGATTATCGGTTAGCAATGTTTCATACTCATCGACACAAGCTGGAAAACGCTTAGTGAAGTCTTCTATAAAATCTAGGAATGAACCGGTTCTAGCTTCATTTAATTCCTGCACTTCTTTTTTGTCATGCCATCGTGACTCGGTGTACTTTGGCATAGTATCCGGTAAGTCACGGTACACGCCTCCAGGTCGATAGTACGTTGCATGCAAACGTGCACCAGAAACGGCCTCATAACAATCCATTAAGTCTTCGCGCTCTCGAAACGCATACAAAAATACTGTCATGGCACCAATGTCTAATGCATGCGCACCTAACCAGAGCAAGTGGTTAAGGATGCGTGTGATTTCATCAAACATGACGCGAATATATTGCGCGCGTTCTGGTACTTCAATTCCAGAAAGTTTTTCAATCGACATGACATATGCATGCTCGTTACACATCATCGATACATAATCGAGCCTATCCATATAGCCAATGCTTTGGTTATATGGTTTGCTTTCTGCGAGTTTTT
>CAZVPJ010000154.1:0-2187 GCA_964629035.1 uncultured Thiotrichales bacterium
CCATAAGGATTCTCAAAATTCTTGTTCACTAAGATTTCGAGTAATTTAAGCGAGGCTTCTGAATCTGGCTCACGCGAAAGGACAGCTCCGATGATGCTGTAACCTTTTGCAGGTGAGTCATCAGCCGCCAGCATGATTTTTTCAAAATGCGGCACCGCAGCATCAATATTACCGCTACGTAACTCAAGCACTCCTAAGATCTGGCTAATCTCTAAATTTTCACCTGCCAACTCAGACCAACGTGTTGCCGCTTCAATACCTGCCGGCCAGTTTTTTGCGAACATCGCAATTCGTGTTGCGCGCTCTGCAACAGACGGATCATCTGTAAGCTGTGCTGCTTTCACATAATGCTCGAGCGCCTGATCTACCTCACCATATTGCCCCGAAAGCTCCCCCACCAACACTTCATACATGAGCTCAGATTGGGCATCATATTTCTCAGAATTTGGCTCGCGAATTTCTATCGATTCATCAGAAGAGATCGTTCTACCTGGCCCAACTTGTATGGAGGAACAACCGACCAGCCCAAATACAAGCAATATCACCACCAAAAATACCTTGGGCAGATAGGTGAACTGTAGGATTTTAGTGTAGATCTTCAATATACTGTGTTGCGTAGTGGGTTCTTTTAGACTATACCTAATATTACTGTAGTTATCTGGGTAATGCATATGCATTTTGACTGATTTTACGGATACTTAGCCAGATTTTACAAACCGGTTCAAACTATTAAAATTTATCGACTCTATACTACTGTAATCCATAAAAACCTCGAATTTTCATGCCCTTACTCACTCTAGGTATTAACCACACCACCGCACCATTAGATGTGCGTGAGCGCGTGGCGATCAATGATCAACACCTAGATGACGCACTTAAAAAACTAATTTCCGTACCACATGTTGACGAAGCTGCGATCATTTCTACCTGTAACCGAACGGAATTATATTGTGAGGTCAATCGTGTCGATCAAGGCAAGCAAGAAATTCTTGAGTGGTTAAACAGCTTTCACAACTTAAGCGCTAGCGACACGCAACCATATATATACGACCACTTAGATGACTCAGTAGTTCGACATATATTTCGGGTGGCCTGTGGACTAGATTCTATGGTCCTCGGTGAACCGCAAATTTTAGGGCAACTTAAATCTGCATATCAAGAAGCGGTACAAGCAGAAACCCTGGGAAGAAACTTAAACCAACTTTTTCAACGTTCTTTCAATGTTGCAAAAAAAGTGCGCACCAATACTGAAATTGGTGCTAACCCCGTCTCGGTAGCATCAACCGCAGTATCCTTATCAAAAAATATTTTTGGGGATTTCAAAAAACTTACTGCACTATTGATAGGTGCCGGTGAAACCATCGAACTTGCTGTAGAACATTTAAACGGTTCTGGAGTCGGCAATATCATTGTAGCTAACCGCAGTGTTGAACGAGCACAAACCGTAGCAGATAAAGTGGGTGGCCGCGGAGTTGGTTTAAGCTATATCAGCGAAGCGTTGCCTCAATCGGATATCGTTATGACCGCGACTGCTAGCCCGCTACCCATCCTTGGAAAAGGACTTGTCGAGAGCGCAATTAAACAACGAAAACGCAAACCTATCTTTATGGTTGACCTTGCTGTGCCTCGAGATATTGAGCCCGAAGTTGCGAAACTTTCAGATGTTTATTTATATACCATTGATGATCTTCGTAATGTAATTGAAGTTAACATCTCATCTCGACAACAAGCAGCCGATGATGCGGAAACTATAATTGATCATGAAGTTCAGGAATATTCACAATGGCTTAAAGGTCAAGGAATTGTAGACACGGTGCGAGCCTACCGTAGCAAAGCCGAAATGCAGCGCGATGAAGTATTAGAAAAGGCCCAAAAGATGCTGGCACAAGGCAAATCTTCCGAAGAAGTCTTACAGTTTATTGCCCATACTCTTACCAATAAACTCACGCATGGTCCCACTGAAGCGCTGCGTACTGCAGGCAAACAAGGTAAAAATGAATTAATTGATGCTGCGCGAGTTCTATTAGATATACCTAACCATGAATAAGCAGTATAAAATCATACTACCTGCCTCTAACCGCATTGCAGAAGATCTCATTTCGCCTCAATTCTATTAGCTTTAAAACGTTTTTAATTCTGTTGTGCGCTCATTTCGTATGAGCATATTAATACAATTTTTTGACCCAA
>CAZVPJ010000154.1:2287-4208 GCA_964629035.1 uncultured Thiotrichales bacterium
CAAAAACTTGAGAACATCAAAGAACGACATGAAGAAATTTCTGCCGAGCTTTCAGATCCTGATGTGATTAATAATCAAAATGAATTTACCAAACTCTCTAAAGAGTATGCCAATTTGAGTCCTATTGTTTCAAAATTTAATGAGCATTTACAAGCATTAGAAGATTTGGAAACTGCGCAAGAAATGGCAAATGATTCTGACAAAGAAATGAAAGCCATGGCTCAAGAAGAAATAAAAAATGCCGAAAAAATATTGGCGCAGCTTGAACTTGACCTACAAACATTATTATTACCCAAAGACCCTCATGATGAGAGCAATGTGTTTTTAGAGATCCGTGCAGGAACCGGTGGTGATGAAGCTGCAATTTTTGCAGGTGACCTTCATCGCATGTACACACGCTTTGCAGAAAGCAAAGGCTGGAATGTTGAAATCATGAACGAAAATGAAGGTGATCATGGTGGTTATAAAGAAATTATTATAAAAATTATAGGTAAAGAGGTGTTTTCAAATTTGAAATTCGAATCAGGTGCGCATCGCGTACAGCGAGTGCCTGAAACAGAATCTCAAGGACGCGTTCACACCTCTGCAGCAACCGTGGCCGTTATGCCAGAAGTTGACGAAGTGGGTGAAATTGCCATTGATACATCTGACCTGCGTATCGATACTTTTCGAGCATCTGGCGCGGGAGGACAACACGTCAACAAAACGGATTCTGCTATTCGCCTTACTCACCTACCCACTGGGGTTGTAGTGGAATGCCAAGATGAACGCTCTCAACACAAAAATAAAGCTCGTGCCATGTCACTCTTAAGCGCAAAGCTGCTAGATCAAGAACGACAAAAACAATTTGATGAACAGGCTGAAACACGGCGTAACCTTGTCGGCAGCGGGGATCGTTCAGAACGTATTCGCACCTATAACTTTCCACAAGGCCGTGTAACAGATCATAGAATAAACCTTACCCTCTACAAACTAGATGACATGATGCAAGGCAATGTAGACCAGGTTATCCAACCATTACGAAGCGAACATCAAGCTGATTTACTCGCCACCATGAGTGATCAGTAATACACACATGACGCTTAAAGAAGCCGTAGAACATGCATGCACGATACTCACCCCCATCAGTGAAAGTGCAAAACTTGATGCACAACTACTACTTTGCAATGCATGCCAATTAAAGCAAACTAAAATAATCACCCACCCAGAGCAAGAGCTTAGTATTGAAGAACTTGAGAAGTTCTCTGCAAGCTTACATCGCAGAGCACAGGGGGAACCACTAGCCTATATCACGGGCACTAAAGAATTTTGGTCTTTGGAAATCAAGGTAGATAAACATGTATTGATCCCAAGACCCGAAACTGAACTGTTAGTAGAACTCACTCTTGATTCTATATCGAACATAGAATCGCCCTCTATATTAGAACTAGGAACCGGTTCTGGAGCTATTTCCATTGCCGTCGCTAAAGAAAGAAGTGACTGTAAAATTCTAGCTACCGATATTTCCTTACCTGCATTATCACTAGCAAAGCTAAATGCAAAAAATCACCGAACAAACATCACATTTATTCAAAGTGATTGGTATAAAAACTTGCCTAATGACGGAGATAAAAAAAAATTCCATGCGATTATTTCCAATCCGCCCTATATTAGCCACGAAGATAAGGATTTAGATCAGTTTGTATCTCAATATGAACCGAAACAAGCTTTAATAAGTCGGAACAATGGACTGGATGACTTACGCGAAATTATTATCAACGCACCCAACAAACTTCATAAAAATGGTAGCTTAATCATTGAACATGGTTTTAAACAAGCACAATCTGTAAGCGAATTATTTATTAATGCAAATATCAATAATATTAAACTGCAAAAAGATTTAGCAGGAAACCCTCGCTGCACTATGGGAGACGTGTAGCAC
>CAZVPJ010000155.1:0-4205 GCA_964629035.1 uncultured Thiotrichales bacterium
GACAAAGTGCCAATAAAGTTACGGTAGACATTCCTTCTAATAATGTTAAGCAATCTATAGCGAAAGTGCTAAAAGATGAAGGTTTTATTGAAGATTATACGGTAACTAAAGATGGCGTTAAGTCTACCATAGTAGTAACGCTTAAATATTATATGGGTGAGCCGGTGATCACTAAAGTGAAGCGAGTAAGTAGACCAGGACTTCGTACTTATAAAAGTGCAGATGAGCTCCCACGTGTAATCGGTGGAATGGGTGTAGCCATCATCTCAACCTCTAATGGTGTGATGAGTGATCGTGCAGCAAGAGCTGCAGGTCATGGTGGTGAAGTGTTGTGCACCGTTGAGTAATTATTAATTTACATAAATTTAAAGATTTAATATACATATGTCTCGAATTGCTAAAGAACCCGTTATCATCCCTACAGGTGTAGACGTAAAACTTAATGGTCAACACTTGGCAGTTAAAGGTTCGCTGGGTGAGATGAGCATGAACATTCATGATGATGTGTGTATGGAACATCATGATAATGAAATCAATGTTCATGTTGAAAAAACAAAGAGCCTCGCTATGGCTGGAACCATGCGGTCATTAGTGAATAATTTGGTCATAGGTGTAAGCAAAGGGTTTGAGAAAAAATTAGAGTTAGTGGGGGTAGGTTATCGTGCTCAAGCTAAGGGTAAGGTTTTAAATCTAAATTTAGGTTTCTCTCATCCTGTTGACTACGTAATTCCTGAAGGCGTAAAAATTGAAACACCAAGCCAGACAGAAGTAGTCATAACAGGCAGTGACAAGCAAAAAATTGGCCAAGTTGCTGCAGATATACGTGCATATCGACCTCCAGAGCCCTACAAAGGTAAAGGTGTTAAGTATTCAGATGAAAGAATTGTGCGCAAAGAAGCCAAGAAAAAGTAACCAGAAAAATAACTAGAATATAAGTAAATTTTAATAAGTTTAGGTTAAGAGTAATTTAATAATAATGAAGATGAGTAAAACAAAATCACGTTTACGCAGAGCACTTAGAACTCGCAGTAAAATTGCCGAGCTAAATGTGCATCGATTGAGTATTCATCGCACTTCTAAGCATATTTATGCTCAAGTGATTGCTCCTGCGGGAGATCAAACGCTGGTATCTGCTTCATCAATAGATCCAGAACTGCGCAAAGTTATTAAGTACAGTGGAAATATAGATGCGGCTAAAGCCGTTGGTGAAAAAATTGCACAACGCGCTAAAGATAAAGGGATTGAGTCCGTTGCATTTGATCGTTCAGGGTTTAGATATCATGGTCGTGTTAAAGCATTAGCAGACGCAGCTCGTGAAGCTGGATTAAAGTTCTAGACTACAATATTTAATACAAAATACTTAAGAGTAACTAGGTTAAAGAGAATATGGCTGCAAACGAACCAGCAAGAATATCAGATGGTCTCGAAGAGAGATTGGTGTCAGTTAACCGTGTAGCAAAAGTGGTTAAAGGTGGTCGTCAATTTGGATTCACTGCACTAACAGTAGTGGGTGACGGAAACGGTAAAATAGGCGTTGGATATGGTAAAGCGCGTGAGGTTCCTTTGGCTATTCAAAAAGCAATGGAAAAAGCGCGTAAGGATATGAAACAAGTGCCTATTGTTGATGGGACCTTGCATTATCAATCTATTGGAATTCATGGTGCTGCGAAAGTATTTATGAAACCTGCTTCAGTAGGTACAGGAATCATTGCTGGTGGTGCAATGCGTGCTGTATTTGAAGTGGTTGGAGTTAAAAATGTTTTGTCTAAATGTATAGGGTCTAGAAACCCGATAAATGTTGTTAAAGCAACTATTGAGGCATTGAATAGTATGCAATCTCCAGATTACATTGCGGCTAAACGTGGCAAAACCATTGAAGACGTATTGTCTTAGTTCAATTTGATATAGATATATTATGAGTAAGCAATTAAAAGTAACTCTTATTAAAAGTCTAAATGGTCGTTTGGCAGCCCATAAAGCATGCGCACGTGGCTTAGGTATTCGACGCATCCACAATCCTGTGATGGTGATCGACACTCCTGAAAACCGTGGAATGATAAATAAGATAAATTACATGCTCAACGTTGAAGAAGCTTAGTTAAGATAACGAGTAAAAGATCTAAAGAATAAAGTAAATATTATGAACTTAAATACACTTAAACCTGCAGATGGAAGTAGACCTAATCGTAAGCGGCTAGGTCGTGGGATTGGCTCAGGTTCTGGAAAAACAGGTGGACGTGGACACAAAGGTCAAAAATCACGTTCGGGTGGTTATCATA
Organism: uncultured Thiotrichales bacterium; assembly: GCA_964629035.1. Taxonomy (GTDB): domain Bacteria; phylum Pseudomonadota; class Gammaproteobacteria; order UBA4575; family UBA4575; genus JABDMD01. The sequence continues at coordinate 2,280 of CAZVPJ010000155.1, forward strand.
AAGTAGGTTTTGAAGGTGGACAAATGCCGCTGCAAAGACGTTTGCCGAAAGTTGGTTTTCGTTCACGCAAGTCATCTTCAACAGCAGAGTTGCGTTTGCATGAACTAGAATTAGTCAGTGAAGAGATTGTCGATATCGATGCGTTAATAGATGCAAAATTAGTTCCGGCAGCAACCAAAAAAGTTAAAGTAATATTATCAGGTAAAATTGAAAAGGCTGTAAAGGCTAAAGGTTTAACCTTCACTACCGGTGCTAAAAAAGCGTTTGAAGCAGCTGGTGGAGCAATAGAAGCTTAATGTCTCGAGGCGCTGCAAATGTGGGTTCACTTGCCGGTTTAGGGCAGGTATCAGAATTACGTAAACGTTTGTTATTCGTATTGTTTGCGATGATTGTTTATCGCATTGGCACTTTTATACCGGTACCTGGAATTGATCCAGCTGCCATGGCAAGATTTTTTGAGCAACAGAGTAGTACGATACTTGGTATGTTCAATATGTTTTCCGGTGGTGCTTTGCAAAGGTTGAGTTTATTTGCATTAGGCATTATGCCCTATATTTCTGCATCCATTATCATGCAGTTAATGAGTGCAGTGGTGCCATCATTAAAAGAATTAAAGAAAGAAGGTGAAGCTGGCAGACGAAAGATTACGCAATACACGCGTTACGGAACTGTATTTTTAGCAACCTTCCAAGCAATAGGCGTTTCTATTGCGTTACAGAATCAACAAGTTGCTTTGACTCCAGGAATTGGATTTATATTTACCGCGACGATATCTCTAGTCACGGGCACGATGTTTTTGATGTGGTTGGGTGAACAAATTACTGAGCGAGGTATCGGTAATGGTATTTCAATCATTATATTTGCAGGAATCGTAGCAGGATTACCCTCTGCAATTGGTGGCACATTAGACCTCGTATCGCAGGGAGCTATGAATGAAGGTTTTGCTTTATTCTTGTTTTTAATGGCTATTCTGGTAACAGCATTTGTTATTTTTGTGGAACGAGCTCAGCGAAGAATTACCGTTAATTATGCACGTAGACAACAAGGCAGGAAAATGATGGCTGCTCAATCTACGCATTTACCCTTAAAGTTAAATATGTCTGGTGTAATACCACCTATATTTGCTTCAAGTATTATTCTATTTCCAGCAACATTGTTGCAATGGTCTAGTAGCCCTACAGGTAATTTTGCATGGTTACAGAACTTGGCCACTGCGATATCACCTGGCCAACCACTTTATGTGATGTTGTACGCGCTTGCGATTGTTTTTTTCTGTTTCTTTTATACCGCAATTGTATTTGATTCGCGTGAAACAGCCGATAATCTGAAACGGTCTGGTGCATTTATTCCAGGTATACGCCCAGGTGATCAAACTGCGCGTTATATTGATAAAGTACTGACTCGCTTAACTGCAGTGGGTGCGGTCTATATTACTTTGGTTTGTTTATTGCCAGAGTTTTTAATTTTGAAATTTGGTGTGCCATTCTACTTTGGTGGTACTTCACTTTTAATTATCGTGGTCGTGGTTATGGACTTTATGGCGCAAGTACAAGCACATCTAATGTCCCACCAGTACGAAGGGTTAATGAAGAAGGCTAACCTAAAAGGCTCTGGTCGATCTGGATCAGGTCGATAAGGCGAGTAGGTAAAAGAGGTTACTATGAAAGTACGAGCATCGGTTAAAAAAATGTGTCGCAACTGCAAAATTGTTCGACGAAATCGAGTGATTAGGGTGATTTGCACTGACCCGCGTCATAAGCAAAGACAAGGTTAAAAAAATAAATTAATTACATGTTTTTAGTTCATTACACTGATAGAATTCGCGTTTCTCAGCAGCCTGAGAAATTCGAGTTTCTCTATAATCCATTATACATTCAAGGGTTTATATAAATGGCACGTATTGCTGGTATTAATGTACCGGTGCAT
>CAZVPJ010000156.1:0-4162 GCA_964629035.1 uncultured Thiotrichales bacterium
ACTTGCGCTGATCTAAAAGCACTAAATGATTATCTTTCCATGCAATAGCTTGATCTGCTAGTGATTTGTTATGTGAAGTCATTCTTGAGGTCATATCGGTTCCGCAATTAACATTTTTAAATAGGACAAATAGCAAGACTAGGCATTTCTGACATAAAAGTGAATATATAATTTTGAGCCAGCTTAACCCGTAATAATGCTTAATATATTGCCATACGAAACTATCTGTTAAAGTCTATTCTAGAATTTAATACTCAGCTCAAATTCAGGTCAACAGTAGGAATAAAACATGGATCCAGTGCAAACACTAATACATGGACAAACAATCATTCCCATGAGCATGCACAATGACCGTGTTTTAGAACAGCACAGCATTGCAATACAAGATGGTCGTATTCTCGAGATATTGCCGACGTCCAGTGCAAATAAAAAATATTCGAGCGAGTCTGTTCTAGAATATAAAAATCATGTCATCATTCCAGGGCTTATCAACACGCATACCCACGCAGCCATGTCACTATTCCGTGGTATAGCTCACGATCTTCCATTAATGGAGTGGCTGGAAAACCATATTTGGCCAGCAGAACAAAAATGGGTTAATGAAGAATTTGTTCAACTTGGTTCGCAACTTGCCATAGCTGAAATGTTACGCGGTGGTGTAACGTGTTTTAATGACATGTACTTCTTTGCAGAAGAAACTGCACAAGCGGCAACTAAGGCAGGTATTCGCGCGCACATCGGCATGATTCTGCTTGATTTTCCAACTCAATATGCAAAAGATCCTGACGAATATTTTTCAAAAGGACTCTCGATACATGACCAGTTCAAAACACATCCACTCGTAAAATGCACGTTCGCACCCCATGCACCCTATACCGTCTCTAACGCACCCTTGGAACGTGTTGCTACGCTGGCGAACGAGCTGGAACTCCAAGTTCATATCCATGTTCATGAAACACAGGATGAAATCTCACAAAGTTTAGATCAATATAAAGTGCGCCCTCTGCAACGTTTACAGGATATTGGACTGGTAAACAGCGGCATGCTCGCCGTGCATATGACTCAGCTTGAAGAAAAAGAAATAAATCTTCTTGCAGAGACCAACGCCAATGTAATCCATTGCCCCCAATCAAACTTAAAGCTTGCGAGTGGATTTTGTCCTGTGCAAAAACTTAGAGATCAACATATTAATGTTGCGATTGGCACAGATAGCTGTGCAAGTAACGATGACCAAGATATGCTTGGCGAGTTACATACTGCCGCACTGCTGGCAAAAGGAGTCGCAAACGATGCTTCTGCACTACCAGCTTATGATGCATTGCGTTGTGCAACGATTAATGCCGCAATCGCTTTAGGAATCGACCAAGACACAGGATCATTAGAAATGGGTAAATCCGCAGACTTAGCTGTGATCGATGTGAGCAGCATCGAAGCCCAACCCATGTATGATCCGATAGGCCATATAGTGTATGCAACACAACGCAATCAAGTTTCGGATGTTTGGGTTGCCGGAAAGCAATTATTAAGTAATCGTGAGTTATTAACACTCGATCAAGATGAAATTTTGGCTAAAACTAAACATTGGCAACAAAATATCAATCACTAAACAAAAATATTTAGAACTATCCATCCAAACATAAAAAAATGACTAGCAAACCAAAACAAGCAAGCAATAATGTAGATGACCAAGAAATTGCCAAGTTTGAAGCATTAGCCTTTCGATGGTGGGATACCGAAAGTGAATTCAAACCATTGCATGACATTAACCCACTGCGTTTAAACTTTATTGATAAGCATACAAACTTAGCAGGGAAAAAAGTATTAGATATTGGCTGCGGAGGTGGAATCCTTTCAGAGTCAATGGCTAAGCGAGGCGCATCGGTTAAAGGCATTGACTTGGGAGAAGCTCCTTTGGCAGTAGCAAGAATTCATGCAAAGGAAGAAAATATAGATATCGAATACGAAGCTATATCGGCTGAAGACATCGCTCAACAAGAACCAAACTTATATGACGTGGTTACTTGTATGGAAATGCTAGAACATGTCCCAGACCCCGCAGCCATTGTTAAAGCATGCGCCACACTGGTAAAGCCAGGAGGACATGTTTTTTTCTCCACTATAAACCGGAATCCCAAGTCGTTTTTATTTGCAATTGTCGGTGCGGAATATGTGCTTAATTTACTCCCAAAAGGCACTCACCATTACGAAAAACTTATTCGCCCTTCTGAGCTAGATCAATGGATTAGGCAAGCCTCACTTCAAACCATCAAAATTATTGGCATGAACTACAATCCGATTAATAAGACCTATAAACTTTCATCTGATACCAGTGTTAACTACATTGTTCATTCACAAAACATATAATTAGAATTTTTATACTACAACACTTAAACAAAACAGTATTGATGTATGTCTAGCCATTCTCGCGTTGAAGCCGTTCTCTTTGATTTAGATGGAACCCTCGCTGACACAGCACCCGATATGGCAAATGCGCTTAATATCTTAAGCGCCAGACATAACAAACCATTAGTAGAGTATGAATTAATTCGAAAAAATACATCTCGAGGAAGCATTGGGTTGATTCAATTAGGCTTTGAAGAATCACCCGATGAACCTCTACAAGAAAAATATTTACATCAACTACGAGATGAGTTTTTACAAATATATGCTGATAATTTATGTATCCAAACAACATTGTTCCCAGGTGTGGTAAAGCTTTTAGATTTTTTGAGCACCTCTGGGATACCGTGGGGAATCGTTACCAATAAACCAGGCAATCTTGCAGAACCACTAGTCCAAGAGCTTGGCATAGAAATTAACATGTCCTGCCTAGTGAGTGGTGATTCACTAGCCAAGCGAAAACCGGACCCGGACCAGCTTCATCATGCGGCTAACATACTTGGTATTAACGAACAAAATACGATTTATATGGGTGATGACCCTAGAGATATCATTGCCGGTAAAGCTGCAAAAATGAAAACCGCGATAGCCGCTTATGGCTACATCCAAGACGATCATAACCCCGTCGCCTGGGACGCAGATGTCATCTTTAACCAAGCCTTAGAGCTTAAAGATTGGCTTTTTAGCAATAGCTGATCAACAATATCTACATGGTTAATGTAGAACTAGAGAATGCGTGGCAATTTGTACTTGTATGCGCAAGCCTTTGCCTATTAAGTGCTGCACTTGGGGCACTTATCATGCGCAGCCATGCTCGCAAAGCACACAACAAACTAGAATCTAGCTCTCAGCAATTATCCATGCAGTTACACTTAGAAAAAGAACGTTATCTTGAAAAAATTGAAACTATCGAAGAATCACGAAAACAATTAGAGAATTCATTTGCCGTCCTGTCACAACAAGCCCTTAAGCTAAATAATGAAAATTTCCTAACACTTGCAAATGAAAAGCTTTCTCAGTTTCAAATACAAGCCGAATCAAATCTAGATAAAAAAGAGAAGTCTATTGAAACACTCCTGCAACCGATCCAATCTGCTCTAAAAAATACGGAAGCACAAATTCAATCCATCGAAAAAGATCGTAAAGAATCATTTGGCTCACTCTCACAGCATTTAAAAATAATGAATGAGTCTCAAGCAGACCTAAGGCTTGAAACACAAAACCTGGTTCAAGCCTTGCGCAGACCGGAAGTAAGGGGGCAATGGGGTGAACTAACCTTAAAACGCATTGCAGAACTGGCGGGTATGGTAGATCACTGTGACTTTTATGAACAACCTCAAAGCGAAGACAAAGACTCACGCATGCGCCCTGACATGATCGTGCGCATGCCAGATCAACGCGAGCTAATTATTGACGCTAAAACCCCATTAGATGCATATCTAAATGCTACACAAACAACTGATGCAGAAGCACAAAATCAATCTTTAAAAAGACATGCTCGAAATGTACGTGAGAGAATGCGTGAACTTGCGAGCAAGTCTTATTGGAGTCAATTTAAAAATTCGCCAGATTTTGTGGTTCTATTCATACCAGGCGAACAATTTTTATCAGCAGCATTAGATAAAGACCCAAAACTATTAGAAGACGCTTTAAAAAATAAAGTCATTCTTTCAACCCCTACCAGCATCATTGCATTATTACGTGCAGTAGCATTTGGCTGGCGTCAAATTGCTGTTGCTGAAAATGCAGAAAAAATTCGAGA
>CAZVPJ010000157.1:0-4093 GCA_964629035.1 uncultured Thiotrichales bacterium
ACCTTACCCATATTTCGCAATCTTCTGCTAAAAGCTTTACCTAGCTCTTGCTCGTTTCGTAACTCTGCATTTAATGTGAAATCGACACTCATTCTATTACTCCAAACTTTCTCTTATTCTCTGCTACTAACCACGTGTTAGCCCATATACCTTAATCCATATAGAGGGTACTGACAGACTCTTCATTATTGATTCTACGCATAGACTCTGCGACAAGACCTGAAACCTCGACCTGCCGGATTCGAGTACAATGCCTTGCCTCTTCGCGGAGCGGAATTGTATCAGTTACTACCAATTCATCCAGCACAGAATTCTGAATGTTTTCGATAGCTTTGCCAGAAAGCACAGGATGAGTGGCATAAGCCCTCACACTTGCGGCTCCATGCTTCTTAAGTGCCGTGGCTGCAGCGCATAAGGTACCCGCAGTATCCACTAAATCGTCAATTATGTAACAAGATTTGCCTTCTACCTCACCAATGATATGCATTACTTCGGATTTATTCGCTTCAGGACGACGTTTATCAATAATGGCAAGATCTGCATCATCTAATCTTTTCGCTAAGGCTCTGGCGCGCACCACACCGCCCACATCAGGTGACACCACAATTAAGTTAGGGTCTTTGCGTTTATAGACATCACCTAACAAGATGGGTGATGCATAAATATTATCTACGGGAATATCAAAAAAACCTTGAATTTGATCAGCATGAAGATCTACCGTTAATACACGGTCCGCACCTGCCACCTGTAGTAAGTTTGCAATTACTTTGGCAGAGATTGGCACACGAATCGATCGCACACGACGGTCTTGTCGTGAATAGCCAAAATAAGGCATGACGGCTGTAATGCGCTCAGCAGATGATCGTTTAAGCGCATCCACCATAATTAACAATTCCATTACATTGTCGTTAGTGGGCATGCACGTAGGTTGCATTACAAAAACATCTTTACCACGCACATTTTCTTGGATCTCAACCTGCACTTCACCATCACTAAATTGGCTAACGAGCGCTTTACCCATGGGTATATTTAAATCGTCACAAACATCTTGTGCCAATTTTGGGTGGGCATTTCCAGAAAATACCATTAAGTTTGTATCAGCAGGCAGAGATCTTTGGCGAAGCATAATGTTTAGGTCTTTTGTAAATATACGTCTTTAGAAAGACAAAAATTGGCTGGGCCGGCAGGATTCGAACCTGCGAATGCCGGGATCAAAACCCGGTGCCTTACCACTTGGCGACGGCCCAATTTTTTACAGGGTCTGTAACGACTCTTTTACAGACTATTATACTCACTAAACGAAATTACGGGTGATACATTTAAACGTTTCGTTACGTAAGCGGCAAATTCTTTAGTACAACTTGCCGTGATTTCTTCTGCTTGTGGTTTAGATGCACAAGTTATAAACAATGCACTCCCAGAGCCGGTTAACCGTGCAGATGAATACTTACCTAAATACTGAAAAGCACGCTCGATATCGGGATTTTGCCGCGCTAGTGGCTCAAACACATTTTGAGTGTCACCCAAACGAGAAGGCCGATCCTTCGTTACCTGGCCCTTACACATCTGCAAGAAGTCGCGTATTTTGATCGGCACACAGTTACGTGTCAAATCGGGGTCCGCAAACATCTGCTGGGTATTTAAATGCACTTTAGGAAATACCACAACACCCCATGGCTCATCCAAAGTAATAGGTGAAAGTATTTCACCTATCCCCTCTACCCAGCTCGCATGGCCACGAACAAATATCGGTACATCCGAACCTAATTTTACAGCCATATGCTCAAGCTCATGCTTCTCCAGACCACACCCCCAAATTTGATTCAGCGCCAGCAAAGTAGTGGCTGCATCGGAGCTTCCGCCCCCCAAGCCGGCACCTGTGGGAATATTCTTATCTATCCGAATATCAACCCCTTGTTGAACTTGCGAATTTTCTGACATCCAGGTTTGCAACATGGATGCCGCTTTAAAACAAAGATCTTCTTGTGGATCAATCGCTCGATTCGAATTTTGACAAACGATATCAGTATCTGCTCGGTTCGAAAAAGTAATCTCATCACATAGATTTATAAACTGAATTGCACTTTGCAACAAATGATACCCATCATCGCGCTGCCCAACGATGTGCAAAAAAAGATTTAACTTTGCAGGTGCAGGCCATTTTTGCATAGCAAGATTAGCTAATTAAGTTTTTTAAATTATAGTGCGAAAGGCGACATTTCAATTTTCTTTAATATGTGTCGTCCAACGATCTACTTTAATGTTGGCATCAACTGTCGTATTAGAAATTTGAATTAAAGCGGGCAACACCGGGTTACCCTCGTGATAGCTTGTATATTTGATCAACCAACCTGCTTGATCGAGCTGACGTAATCGTCCTTGCTCATCTAACGTAAATGAATTTTGTGAATAACTAGGGTCAGGTATTCCCAGCAACCAGTAGCGTAGTCCATTTACCGGTAATGCATAGCCAAATAACTCCTGCATTAAGCTCTCAGCATTATCCGCTTCAAAGCGCTCACCCTTTGATGTTTTCAATTGTACGCTGCCTTTCATGCCAGACAGTACAGCAACTTTTCTGCCTAATGGGCCATGCAAGTCTATTACATAATTACTTTGAAATTGATGCCATTGCACTCCGGCACGAAAGCCTTGATTGTTTGACTTACCTGCTACACGACCTTTTAACTTCCAGTTAGCAAGACTTTGAATGTTAGCCTGGTGAACTTTCCAAGCCGCTTGTTTGGATATTTCTGATCCGGGTGCTTGCGGATGTTGCTCAACCGTGACACAGGCAGAGGTAAAAAGAGTAGTCGCAATAAAACAAACTATATTTAATCGTTCACGAAAGTATGAACACTTTCGCAATGGGGGTAACTTCATTATTGGAGTCTTTGCTTTAACTCTAAAATGTATTCATCTTCAGGATAGCGTTCTATCATGTTGTTTATCATCTTATTTGCTTCTTCATACTTACCTTGTGCCCATAAAAGCTCAACAAGATGACCTGCAATTTCAGCATCCTCCAAAATCCCAAACGCTTTTCGCAAATATGTTTCAGCTTCAGCGAAATTTCCCAATCTAAAATGTACCCAACCCATGCTATCCATCACTGCAGGATCATCCGGGCGAATCTCTAAGGCTTTAGTTATGTAACCCAAGGCCTCTTCTATGCGTGTATTATGATCTGCGAGCGTATATCCAAGCGCATTTAAAGCAGATGCATTTTCAGGGTCTTCAGAGAGTATTAACTTAAGGTCGGCCTCTAATAAGTCAATGCGATCAATTTCTTCTGCCATTAAGGCACGTGCATATAGCAAATCACTATGGCCCGGAAATTCTTGCAAGCCTTCACTATATAGATCCATGGCAGCCACATACAATTCTTCATCATGCAATAACTGACCTTCAATCAAATAGACTTCAATGATTGACTCTGGTGAACTTAAGCCACTGCGCAATTCTTTCAAATACGTTTGTGATTTATCTATTCCATCACGCTCTGCAAAGATTGATGCAATTCTGGCTTTTGCATCAATGTAGTATTCACCCTGTTTAACTTTTTCAAATTCTGCAATAGCATCAGAATAATGCTTTTGCTCTTCTTCAGATCGGCCAATGTAATAATGACTTTCATCGACACGCTGTTTTCGATCCACGAGACGTTTAAATTTAACCTTAGCCTTTGCAAATTCTTCCTCTTGCAAATACAACAACCCTAAGCGATAGATAAGTTCACCATCATTTGGATTAGCAATCAGGAGCACTTCAAATTCTTCAATCGCTTCATCATAACGCTCTGCACCAATCAGCATTCGCGAATAAGCCGTTCGCATTTCACGATTACCTGGCTTCTCTTCAATAATAACTTTCATTTCCGAAAGTGCTTGATCGGTTTCACCAAGATTCATTAATGCTTGGGCTCGCATTGCACGCGCTTCTATCAAATCAGGTTTAAAACCAAGTGCAAGTTCACTCTCGTCGATGGTTCGCTGAAATTCTTGGGCCTGAAAAGCAAGACTTGCTAGTGTCAAATGACCATAAGGATTCTCAAAATTCTTGTTCACTAAGATTTCGAGTAATTTAAGCGAGG
>CAZVPJ010000158.1:0-4067 GCA_964629035.1 uncultured Thiotrichales bacterium
AAAGTTGTTTGCAATTTTTGCGGTTACATGACCCATAAATGATGAGTGCATGATCCGTAATTTCAAATCCTTCTTTTTCAGCAATATTTTCTTGTCGTTTTTCTATTTCATCATCAACGAATTCAACTATTTTTCCACACTGAACACAGATGATATGGTCGTGATGGTGACCTCGATTTAACTCAAAAACAGCTTGTCCCGTTTCAAATTGATGACGATTGACGAGTGAAGCCGCTTCAAACTGTGAAAGTACACGGTATATCGTTGCAACACCGATATCATCACCCGTTTCGAGCAAGATTTTATATATATCTTCCGCCGTTAGATGCTGATTTTCAGCGTTCTCAAGTATTTCGAGAATTTTCATTCTAGGCAGGGTGACTTTTAATCCTGCTTCTTTTAAGCCTATTTTATCCATTATATATGTGTAGTTCGTTGTTTAAGTGAAGCATAAGTGAATTAACCTTTGGGTTCAATTTGCAAATAATATTAATACATGTGAATCCTTTAATAAGGCGTATTAAAAACCCTAATCATCAACAAAGATGGGTTTAAAGCTCTGTGAAAAAAACATGGTGTAATTAAAGCTTGGTTTTAACCAGAGCTGATTATAGTTTGATATTTGTTAATCGTTCACAGGCTTCTAAATACTTGATGCTAGTGTTATGAATAATTTCTTGAGGAATCGTCGGTCCAGGCGCCTGCTTGTTCCAGTCCAACGTTTCTAAGTAATCACGCACATATTGTTTATCATAACTTTTTGGACTTTCGCCAACGACATAAGTATCTTGAGGCCAAAAGCGTGAAGAGTCAGGGGTGAGTGCCTCATCAATTAATACGATTTCATTATTTTCGTCTAAGCCAAATTCAAATTTGGTGTCTGCAATAATGATCCCGCATTGCAGTGCATATTCAGATGCCTGTTTATAAATATCTACGCTTATATCACGCACTTGTTCGGCAATATCTTTTCCAACTAAATCTATGATCTTTTCAAAGCTAACGTTTTCATCATGATCACCCACTGCAGCTTTGGTAGAGGGTGTAAAGATTGGAGACGCTAATTTCTGAGCTTGTTGTAAATTTGACGGCAATGTCACTTCACAAATGGCACCTGTGTTTTGGTATTCTTTCCATCCAGAACCAATGATATAACCTCGCACAATGGCCTCAAAAGGCAACGCTTTTAACTTACGCACAATAACGCTTCTACCTTTCAGGGTGTCTAGCTCTTGTTCGTCATGAATGACGTCTTCTAATTTTATGTTACTAAGATGATTTTTCACCTTGCTTGAAAATCGATCAAACCAGAAATTGGATACGGTCGTTAATACCATGCCTTTTTTAGGAATGGGGTCGGGTAATATCACATCAAATGCTGAAAGGCGGTCACTGGTCACGATTAGCCAGTGCTGGTCGTCGATTTCATAGATATCGCGGACTTTGCCCTGGTAGACCTTTTTTAATGATTTTAGGTTGGATTCAAATAGCATTTTGTTCTTTTAAGTGCCTATTTCTATTATATATGCTGGTTTTATTGGCCTGTCTCAGCCAAAATGCCCGCTTATTTTTTTATTATAATTTCTCTTAGTTTTATCTTACGTTTCAAGAGGTAGCAAAAATGGCCAATCCACACGTTAGCATAATCATGGGCAGCGATAGCGACTGGCCCACCATGAAGGCTGCTGCTGATATTTTGGACCAGTTTGGCATATTGTACGAGAAGCGCGTGGTTTCTGCTCATCGAACACCAAAACTAATGGCTGAGTTTGCTGAATCTGCTGCATCTCGTGAGGTGCAATGCATTATCGCAGGCGCAGGGGGTGCGGCGCATCTACCCGGTATGGTAGCCGCGATGTCTACCGTTCCTGTGTTGGGCGTACCGGTGGCTAGTAAACATTTATCGGGTCAAGATTCTTTGTATTCTATTGTTCAAATGCCAAAAGGTGTACCGGTTGCAACCTTTGCCATTGGAGAGGCTGGGGCGGCTAACGCTGCATTGTTCGCAGTATCTATGTTGGCTAATCATCATGCTGATATAAAAGGCAAGCTTGAAAAATTTAGAGCAGCACAGTCAGAGAAAGTTTTAAACACTCAACTTCCGGATTAATTATATTTTATGATTTTACCTGGCGCGACGCTTGGCATGTTAGGTGGCGGCCAGCTTGGTCGTATGTTTGTGCATGCCGCAACTTCAATGGGTTATCGAGTGATTGTGCTCGACCCTAATACAGCAAGTCCCGCAGGTGAAATTGCGCACCTCCATCTACAGGCTAAATATGATGATGCACACTCTTTAAAAGCGTTAGCACAAGGATGTTCTGTGATTACAACAGAATTTGAAAATGTTCCTGCAGAAGTATTTGAGCATCTTGAAAAGACCTGTTTAGTATCTCCAAATGCGCGTGCCCTAGCGCTTGCGCAAGATCGTATTAAAGAGAAGCAGTTTGCGCAGTCACTAAATATTGCTCCAACGCCATTTCAATCTGTGAGTAGTGAACAAGATATAGAAAAAGCGTTCAGTGATATTGGTGCGCCTATGATTTTAAAAACCACTCGCCTAGGCTATGACGGTAAAGGGCAGGCTGTGGTTAAAACAGCACAAAGTTGTATCGAGCAATGGCATGCGCTAGGCAAGGTTGATTGTGTACTAGAAAAAAGAATAACACTTAAGTCTGAAATCTCAGTTGTGTTGGCGCGATCCACCACTAAAGAACTTAGTTTTTTCCCCGTTGCTGAAAATGTACACCGAGATGGCATATTGTTTACCAGCACCGTGCCAGCAAAAGTAAGCGATGACATTCAAGGTCTAGCGAAAGCCTCTGCACAAAAAATTGCAGAAGAGCTTGATTATATTGGAGTGCTTGCCGTTGAATTTTTCATCGATGATGATGACAACTTGTATTTTAATGAAATGGCACCTCGAACACATAACAGTGGCCATTACACAATGGACGCTTGTTATACCTCTCAATTTGAACAACAAGTTAGAGCAATATGCGGATTGCCTTTAGGTGACACCTCTGCCCATAGTGCGGTAACGATGGTGAATATTTTGGGTGATCTATGGGAGGCTAAAGACCAACAACCCGACTGGTCTCATATATTGAAAGATAATTTGAAATTACATTTGTATGGAAAGCATCAGGCACGGGCAGGTAGGAAAATGGGTCATTTCAATTATCTTGCTGAACCAGGTGTAGATACTCTTGCGAACGCGAAAAAGTCTTTTTTCATGCTCTCGGCAGAATAGTCTCACATTAATCTAGATGAAAAAATTTCCAGCCTTTCGAATTTATTCAGAACAAAATAGTACCCGCGCTGGCATAGAACAACTAAGCCTAGATGATCTTTGTGAAGGCGAAGTAGTAATATCAGTCCGGTATTCAAGTGTTAATTATAAAGATGCACTTGCGGGCACAGGCAGAGCACAAATACTTAGGCGTTCACCGTTAGTGGGCGGTATAGACTTAGCTGGAGAAGTGCTTGAATCGAGCAGCGGAGATTTTTCTCCAGGTGATCAAGTGATTGTTAATGGCAGTGGCTTAAGTGAAGTTCATGATGGTGGGTATGCAGAATTTGCTCGAGTTCCTGCAGATTGGGTAGTGCATTTGCCTGCAGGATTAACGCTACCTCAATCAATGATAATGGGTACTGCGGGTTTTACTGCAGCACTCAGTATTCATCTACTGCAACAAAATAATCAACAAATAGAAGATGGTCCAATTGTTGTGACAGGCGCAAGTGGTGGAGTGGGAAGTTTTGCAATCGATCTTCTGAATAAACTGGGTTATGAGACGATTGCCGTTACAGGGAGTGAAGACGCACACGATTATTTGTATGAGCTGGGTGCTAGCAAAGTGGTTTCAAGAGAGAAAATAAAAATCGATGATGGCGTATTAGAGAAAACACGTTGGGCAGGTGCAATTGATAATGTGGGTGGTGAAACATTAAGTGCATTGGTGCGGGCCAGTAAACCCTGGGGCAATGTAGTGAGTGTTGGCATTGCGGGTGGGGTAAAATTTAAACTTTCAGCGATGCCCTTTATTATCAGAGGTGTGAACTTG
>CAZVPJ010000159.1:0-1076 GCA_964629035.1 uncultured Thiotrichales bacterium
AAACCCCATCTTCAGCTTCATCAATTAAATAACCCTCTTGCCCCAATGCAAAAGATACCATTTCTCGGATGGCATGCTCGTCTTCAACTAATAAAATTCGTTTGCTGCTCATAGTTTGAGCCTTTATTTCTTCCCGAGGTTGGTAATGTTGTATAACTTTTTGATTGTGCATAATTGTAACCCGCAATGAAAAGTTCACGCATTATTTTCCACCTTTGTTACAGAACTATTAAAGCCTGGAAATCAAGCACATATAACAATATGGGCCATTAACTACCCTCACAATACATACTACATGTAACAAAATTGTAATATAAATTAAACATATCGAGGTTCATTGTGAGACTAAAAATAAATTCTGACTGGTGCAACGAGTGCAACCTTCGCTAGCAGCATATGCACGGTGGCATTGGCCCAAGTAGTTGTATTTATTTATGGGTCATCCTAGAGTTGCTAATTACGCCAATAGACTATATTGACGATAGACATCATCATTTAAGCAAAGTAATTCAGCCGTCTGACGAATCACGATACCCAGACAATCTGCTTAGTAATATAATGTACTCACCATAACATTACAGACTCAAATACAAGATGGATGAGCATAACTTCAGTATTGCCGACAACTATATAAACCGTGAACTGAGTTTACTTAAGTTCAACTCTCGCGTGCTTCAACAAGCTCGAGACCCCTCTACCCCTCTGCTCGAGCGGCTTAAATTTCTTTGTATTTCATGCACTAACCTGGATGAGTTTTTCGAAATTCGTGTCGGTGGTGTTAAGCAACATATAGAGCTGAACTTTGCAAACATAACCGCAGATCAGATGGAACCAAAGGAAATTCTAAATCAAATTCATCATGATGCTACAACACTCGTAAATGAACAGTACCGAGTGTTTAATGAAGAAATTTTACCTGAACTTGAAGAACAAAAGATTCATTTTATAGCGCGTGAACAATGGTCGCATGAACAAAGCGCCTGGCTTCGCCAGTATTTCCATGATGAAGTAGAGCCTGTACTGAGTCCTCTAGGCCTGGATCCTGCACATCCTTTTCCGCGCATTATTAATAAATC
>CAZVPJ010000159.1:1176-3996 GCA_964629035.1 uncultured Thiotrichales bacterium
TATCGAACTGGTGCAAGCTCTCCAATTGTAGACAATTTAGTCGAAGCAGCTAGAGCTGGCAAAGAAGTTACCGTTGTAATTGAACTCATGGCTCGTTTTGATGAAGCAGAAAACATCTCTTTAGCCAACCGCTTACAAAAAGCCGGGGCGCATGTAGTGTATGGAATTGTTGGTAAAAAGACTCACGGTAAAATGATTCTAGTCGTCAGGCGCGAAGAAAATCATCTACGTCGCTATGCACACTTTGGCACAGGCAACTACCATGAAAAAACAGCAAAACTGTATACAGACTACGGTATGTTCACAGCTGATACAGACCTTACCTCTGATGCACATGAGTTGTTTATGGCACTTACCAGTTTTACCAAAATACCTGTGCTTAAAAATATATTACAAGCACCGTTTACGTTATATAAAACACTCATAAAACTTATCGAAAATGAAACCGAACACGCGCGTCAAGGGCGCGAAGCACGCATTATTGTGAAAGTGAATGCTTTGGTAGAACCACAAATTATTGAAGCTTTATACCGTGCCTCAGTTGAAGGCGTAAAAATACAGCTTATCATCCGTGGAATTTGTTGTTTAAGACCAGGATTACCTGGTATTTCAGAAAATATCGAGGTGCGCTCTATCGTAGGCAGATTCCTTGAACATACTCGTGTTAGTTATTTTCATAATGATGGTGATCCAAAAGTATTTTGCTCCAGTGCAGACTGGATGGATCGTAACTTTTTTAGACGAGTGGAGATTAGTTGGCCTGTCAAGAATGTTGTTTTACGCAAGCGTATTATCAATGAGCTAGAAGCCTATCTAAAAGACAATCGTCAAGCTTGGATATTACAGGCTGATGGTAACTATTCCGCACCTGTATCTTTCGGAGAAAATGCAATTAGTGCGCAACAAACTTTACTTACCGAGCATGCACGAGTGAAACATTAGCAGCAATTTGTTATTGCGCACCTAATTTCATTTGATACTAACTTTAATCTTCAGAACCTTTAGATAACTTTGTTCTTGCTCAAGTTCTGCCCCTGTTAGGGGATGTTCTTCCAACCATTTTTCATCAAACTGAAATTTTAGGTTTCCATCATCACCTTGAATATTTATATCAGGTAATTCTTTAGGTACTCGATCTCGATTAATTAATATAGCAATACGCAATATCACGATCATGTACATTGCTTGCTCTTGCCAACGAACGGGTAATTGTGTGACGGCTTCCATATTGATTTTACGTCGATGGCTGCCTACCAAACAGGCAAGAAGGCGTTGTTCATTCAGCGAAAACCCCATTAAATCACTATTTTCTAATAGATAAGCCCCATGACGGTGATACTTGGAGTGTGAAATGTCTAAACCGATTTCATGAAGATCTGACGCCCATATTAAAAACTGATATGCAATCGTATTGTCTAGCTTACAAACTTTGGAAAGCTTATCTAGCAAGTTAAGTGCTGTAGATTTAATGCCCGCAGCGTGATCGAAATCCACATGATATCGACGCATTAACGAATAGACAGTTCGGTCTCGTGTATCTTCATGATGGATTCTCCCGGCAAGATCAAACATTAAGCCTTCGCGCAAACCCCCATCGGAGATCATCATTTCTTTTATATCAAGTTCTTCGAAAACAGCCTTTAACACTATTAGACCACCCGCGAAAACCGGTTTTCGTTCCTTAGATAAAGAATCAAAATTAACTTTATCTACATGTCCAGCTTCTTGAAGTTTATCAATAAGAGCATTGATACCTTTATAGCTAATACCGCGTTCACTAAGCTCAAATTCACGCATTAATTCAGAAATTGTGCGGATTGTGCCTGCTGTACCCACAACATGCTTCCAGCCTTGGGCTTTTACTTTCGAAATAATAGGCTGAAGTTGTAACTTTGCTTCAACGAGTGCCTTTTTAAATTTCTTTTTTTCTAAGGCCCCATTTGAAAAATATTTTTCGCTTATCACTACACAACCCATCTGCACACTTTCCATCAACAGTGGAACACCTTCTTTACCGATAATGATTTCTGTACTGCCTCCACCGATATCCACAACTAACCATTTGCCTTTAGGTCCAGTGATTGAATGTATCGTTCCTTGATAAATCAATCGTGCTTCTTCAACACCCGAAATTATTTGTATAGGATGCCCAAGAGCTTCTTCGGCATGTTGAATGAACTCAGCACTATTCTTTGCAACTCGCAAAGTATTGGTACCCACCACTCTGACTGAGTCTGCATGCATTTCTTTTAAACGTTGACCAAATCTCTGTAAACATTCTAAAGCCCTTTCTTTTGATTCTTTAGATAATTTTCCAGAAGAATTTAACCCAGCACCCAGGCGTACCATTTCTCGGATACGATCGATAATTTTAAGCTGTCCATGCTGATCTTGTGCAACCACCATATGAAAACTATTAGATCCAAGATCAACTGCTGCAATTACTGAAGAGGGAGATGATGACAATTCATCAGGTTTTGTAGTGGGTGAAGGGACTTCCATATATGCAGTTAGCCTAGCAAATCAAAGTGGCAAATCAAGTTGGCAAATCATGCAGGCAGACCAAGCAGGCTGGTCAGACACACAAATCGACGTACAGCGAAGTGTTCGTGTATGACTATCTAATTATTTGGGTGGTAGCAAAGCTCGACCATTACCATAATCAACCACGACACCTGTAGCCGTTATTTCCTCAACCAGTGGTCCGTTGTTAATAATACGATCGCCTTCTTTATATTTATCCATATTTATCAATACAAATCGTCGTATCGGATCATCATCAAAAACATGCACATTAACTTCATACTGATTTAAGTTGGC
>CAZVPJ010000160.1:0-3991 GCA_964629035.1 uncultured Thiotrichales bacterium
AAATGATGAGTATTATGAATATGGATGAAAGGTACCTAAAATATGCGCTTATATTAGTGATATTGGCCTTTAGTTTAACAGTTCCTTGCATAGCATCGAGTAAATTTGATCAAAACCATCAAGCTGTAGAAATCGAAATAATCTCCGATAATGGTGCTAAATTCTCGATCTATCCTGTCAATCACAGACATCTTAAAAACGAATACCGTTCATATGTAGAGGCCATCAATGGAGAAAATTATTCGTTAAAGATACGTAATCACTCAGGCCAGCGTATTGGCTTAGTGATTGCAGTAGATGGAAGAAATATCATATCTGGTAAAAAATCTAATCTAAAACATAATGAAAATATGTACATACTTGGGCCCTACCAAACACACACTTATTCGGGTTGGCGTACCAGTAGCCACGATATTCACCGATTTTATTTTACAGAATCCGAAGACTCTTATGCGCAAGCATTTGACGATGATTCCGCTATGGGAGTGATAGCAGTAGCCGTATTTGAAGAAAATGTACCGATAATAGCTAAACGCAAAAAACATTATAGCTTCCACAAACCTCACACTTCATCACAGGACAGATCGCAAGGCGCTCCTAAGCACAATGATTCTGCTGCCAGTGAGTCGATTGAAAAAGAAGCCGGCACCGGATTTGGAGAACACGCTACGTCTCACGTACGCCATGTAAAATTTAATGCCAAACGCAAAGCTGTTGCGAAAAATTTTTACAAATACGAATGGCGGGAAACGCTATGCAATAAAAAAGTAATAAATTGTGCATATCGCCACTATCATGAAAAAGATAATCGCTTTTGGCCGAATGATTACGAAATTGGATATGCGCCACACCCACCAATACGGAACAGGTAATGTCTATAAAAATATAATTTTTTTCGTCTAAAAATCCAGCTGCAAATATTAGCTGCAGTTGGATTTAAGTGAGGTTTGCAGGTCTTTTTTTCTTGCTTCTATCTGTTCGTCAGAAGCAAAGACTCTTTCTCCGGTTTTTTCATCGAGCTCATACCAGCGAATATTTCCATCTGTGAAGCTTTTTAATTTATCTTGCATAGCTACACATAATTTTCGTTTTTTATCTTTCTCTTGCTGAGCTGCCTGACGCTTTTCTTTTCTTTCAAGACGTTCCGTAGTAAGAAAATTTACATATTTCTTTTGCTTTAATAGATGTTGCTCGGGGCTTTGATAATGGCTGGTAGCATCATTGTGACTAATATTATTATTGGTATCTTGATCTACTTGTTGGTCTATTTTCTTTGCACCTGTTTTTACGTTTACCGTTTGGGCTTTAGGACTGATTTTACGATCACTAAAATGTACTTTGCCGTTCTCATCTACCCATTTAAATATTTCTGCATGGACAGCACCGCTCATAAAAATGAATCCTAATAACGCCAATCCAATCACTCCAACTTTATTCATATCAAACTTCCTTAGCCGTAACTTCCTTGTTGCAGCTTGTTCCAGCATTTAATGTTCAAACTCTCAACTCGTAAGGTAATTGTGCAGGAACTGATCAAAAGATATTGTGTCAGATGCCTCAATTTGTCTTTGTTTTTCAACCGATTGTCGCACATGAGTTTGGAAAAAAGTGATGTCTTTTTCAGTTAACGTATTGTTGCGCAGTTGTTTTTCATGCTGCTTCGATATTCGGTTAGCAAATTCAAAAAAACATTCCTGATTATCTTGCATATCCAGCAATACTCTTGCTGAAGGGGTTAAATTAGAATCTTCAATAGCCGCGCGCTGAGTGTCTAATGCTCTTGTGTAATGAGTTGACTCATTTTGTCGATCTAATATCGCGCAAATAGATTGCATCTCTGACAATAATTCTCTTCCCCAGCTTTGCAATGAAACCTGTTGTTGTTGATTAACTAGCTTGAGTTCAGGATCACGTCCTTGGTGTGCCACTTTACTATCGTTGTCATCTATGGCCTCACGCTCTGCTTTGTCAATTAAAGGACTTTCTTGTAATAAGCAAAACAACATGAACGCTTCAAGAAAATATAACTGATCTTCACCCACACCTAATGGCTCATATACATTAAGGTCTAATGATCTAAGTTCAATATACTGCACACCTCTTTCACCAAGAGCATGTACTGGTTTTTCATTTTTAACTAAAGGCTGCTTGGGTCGAATGGTACTGTAATACTCATTTTCAATTTGTAGAATATTGGCATTCAATTGGCGGTATTCACCCTCAACTTTTACACCAATTTTTTCGTATTCAGGACATGGGGTTTCAATCGCTTTGGATAAGCATTTAATATAGGAAGGCAAACTGTCATAACATGCCTGAACCCCTGTCTCATTTTCTTTTTTATTGGTATAGCCAATATCACCCATGCGCAATGTCGTCGCGTAAGGCAAGTAATACGTATTGCTATCGTATTTTTCCAGCTTATTAGGTTGGCCACTTAAAAAAGTTTTGCATATCGCGGGAGAAGTGCCAAATAAGTAAAATACCAACCACCCGTTACGTTTTAAATTGCGAATCAAGCCTAGATACTGCTCAGAAACAAAATCTTGTAACGGTACTTCTTCTTGCTTACAGAGTTGCTGATAATACGGCCAAAAGTTTTCCTGCACCGAGTAGTTAAAATGCACTCCCGCAATCGCTTGCATCATCTTACCGTAACGATGCCCCAAGCCGCGGCGGTATATCGTCTTCATCATGCCTTGATTAGAACTACCATACTGTGCAATTGGAATACCCTCTTCTCCTGCAACCACACAGGGCATGCTCGCGTTCCAAAGTGATTCATCTTCAAGCTGTGAATAGACAAATTGATGTATTTTTTGCAAACAATCTAGCGCTTTAGTGACACCTTGCTCGGGAGGTGTGATCAACTCTAATAACGCCTCAGAAAAATCTGTAGTGATAAACGGATTAGTTAACGCAGACCCAAAAGCAGTGGGATGTGGCTGTTGAGACAATGAGCCATTGTTATCCACTCGAAGACATTCTTTTTCTATACCTATACTGCCGCCAGCCAATAAACCCAACTGGTGATCTTGGGTCATTGTCGATAACGTAGTGTGTAGTTGTTGTTTAAGCATTTAATTTTAGTATTAGAAATTTACAGACTATTTTTTATTGGCAAATAAAGTATACCGGCTTAATAATAGCGGCATGGATTTTTATCAAACACCCATTCACCCTTGTGGTTATTTGTCCGACCAATATAGTCTTAACATTTTCGCTGATCCAAACGAAGAAATCTCTACCCAAACCTATAGCTGGCTAATTGACTATGGTTTTCGTAGAAATGGAAGCCATCTTTATCGGCCTCAATGCCCAGAATGCAGCGCTTGTGTTCCCACTCGTGTACGTGTGGATGAATTCAAACCCAACCGCTCGCAAAAACGTACTCTAAAAGACAATCAAGATCTTGAGGTAGTTCGCGTAGAGAATAGCTTCAAGCAAGAGCACTTTGATCTATATACAAAGTATCTACAAAGCCGTCATATTAACAGCCCCATGAGTGAGCCCGCACAAAAAGATTATGAAGACTTTATCCTGGGCACTTGGTCAGAAACCTGCTTGCTCGAATTTCGTTTAGATAAAAAACTAATCTCGGTAGCAGTATTCGATGCACTGCCACAAGGACTTTCTGCGGTATACACGTTCTATGATACCGCATATAACAAACGCGGATTGGGCACGTTAGCCATTTTACAACTCATACAACGCGCCAAAGAAATCAAGCTGTCATATCTATATCTTGGTTATTGGATCGAAGCGAGCCAAAAAATGAATTACAAAGCAAACTTCAAACCCATTGAGGGCTATTTAGGTAAAACGTGGCAAACCCTTAACATAGAAAAAAACAAGAAAATTTCTTAAGCTGAATATATTAGCGCATAAATCTTTTTAGATTTTCTTAGGCCAAAAGATTTAACAACCGCGCTCTTTTAAAGTCTTAGTGCAACTTATGCCAAAAGCTCGTGCAAGTTCTGCCAGTTAAATG
>CAZVPJ010000161.1:0-3987 GCA_964629035.1 uncultured Thiotrichales bacterium
CTGACCTTGATGATGTGTTTCGAAATTTAACTAAAAAATTCGGCGGAATTTTTGGCAGTACGGGAGGATCTTCCTCAGGCTCATCTGGTTCAGGCAAGCCCCTTCTAATATTTGTCTTGGTTGCGTTTATCGCAATTTGGGGAATTTATGACAGATTTGGTTTTTATATAGTTAAGCAAGCAGAAAGAGGTGTGGAATTACGTTTTGGTGAATTTCAAGCCATGACGGAAGCGGGTCTTAATTGGCATTTACCGTTTCCAATTGAAACGGTTGAGATTGTTAATGTAGATGAAGTGCGTGAAGTTTCTAATAAAACATCTATGTTAACTCAGGATGAAAATATTGTTGAAGTCTCGCTTGAGGCTCAATATAAAATTATTGATGCGGAAAAATATATCTTTAATGTTCGTGATCCTGATAAAACGGTTAAAGATGGAATGGAAAGTGCTGTGCGTGAAATTGTCGGTAAAAGCACTATTGATTCTGTTATGTTTGAGGGTCGTGAGCAAATTTCTAGTGTCACTCGTGAGTTGTTACAAGGAATACTGGATAGCTACAAATCCGGAATTTTTATTCAAAAAGTTAATATAGAAAAATCTGTTCCACCGGATGCAGTTAAAGCTGCATTTGAAGATGCGATTAAATCACGCGAGGATTATGATCGATATATAAAAGAAGCTGAGGCGTATGCAAACAGTATCTTGCCACAAGCACGTGGTGAAGCGGCAAGACTCAAGCAAGAAGCGGATGCATATAGAGATCGTGCGATTGCAAACTCTGAAGGTGAGGCGAAGCGCTTTTTGAAATTACTAACAGAATATAGGAAAGCACCTGAGGTAACGCGTGAACGATTATACTTAGAGGCGGTTGAGTCAGTGTTTAGCAGCAGTAATAAGGTCATGATGGATGTTGAAGGTGGTAATAATATGATTTATTTACCACTTGACCAAATCGTTAAGCAGCGACCGATGACAAATAGTCAGGGTTCGTCTAGTGAATCGTTTAATACTGAAAATTTTGGTTTAAATACTCAACAAAGTGGCTCGGGTCGTCCTGAGCGTGAGGGTCGTTAGTTATGAATAGTAAAGTATTTTTGATAATTATAGCGGCTCTAGTGGTGGGCTTCTTCTCCTTTACATACCAAGTTGATGAAAGAGAAACTGCACTTAAATTAAAATTTGGTAAAGTTGCTGAAGCCAATATAGAGCCGGGCTTACATTGGAAAATTCCAGTTATGAATACGATTGAGAAATATGATAATCGTATTTTAACGCTAGACGTTCCACCTACAGAATTTCCAACCAGTGAAAAGAAGTATGTCAAAGTTGATTTCTTTGCAAAATGGCGAATTAGTGATGTGAAAAAATACTATCTTGCAACCAGCGGTGTAGAAGCCAAGGCTAATTCTCGTATAGAGCAGATACTTATTGACGGTCTTAAGAATGAATTTGGTAAACGTACTATTCAAGAAGTGGTTTCGGGAGAGCGTGCAGAAGTGATGGACGTGATTCAGGTTCAGTCAAATGAAGAGTCTAAAAACTTTGGCATTGAAGTAGTTGATGTTCGTGTAAGTAAAATTGACCTTCCAGAAAATGTTAGTGATTCAGTTTATAAGCGTATGCGTGCTGAGCGAGATCGTGTAGCCAAAGATTTTCGTGCACGTGGTAAGGAACAGGCAGAAGTGCTTCGCGCGACAGCGGATAAAAAGCGCACTGTGATATTGGCAAATGCCTACAATGAAGCTCAGCAGGTTAAGGGTGAAGGGGATGCTAAATCGGCAGAGATATACGCCCAGGCATTTAACCAAGATCAAGAGTTCTACAGTTTTACTCGTAGTCTAAAAGCGTATGTGAATACTTTTAATAATAATAATGATGTGCTGATAATGGAGCCAGATTCTGAGTTTTTTCGCTACTTCAAAAAGTCTGAACAGTAGTGCTTTGTTCGGGTTAATGTTTAGTTAAACTGATTGTATGTGGAATGAAATACTGGTCGCTATTGCGCTGGTGTTAATATTTGAGGGAATCATTCCATTTTTATCACCCGATAAGTTTCGACAAGCTATGGTTAGGCTTGTGCAAATGCCTGATCAAATATTGCGTATGGTTGGGCTCGCCAGCATGACAGTCGGGATAATCCTCCTATATATACTAAGAATCTTGAATTGATATGAGTAAAGATCGTTGGCTATTGCCTGAGGGAATTGAAGAATCGCTTCCAGAAGAATCTGCATGGTTAGAGACGTATCGCCGTGATCTAATCGATATGTTTTCAACCTGGGGGTATGAATTAGTGATGCCGCCGCTAATTGAATATCTAGATTCTTTGTTAATCGGTCCTAGCGAAGATTTGGATTTACAAACTTTCAAGTTAACAGATCAATTAACCGGCAGGATGATGGGGGTGCGATCAGACATGACCTCCCAAGTTGCCCGTATCGACGCGCATATGCTTAAGCGCGATGTGCCAACACGATTTTGTTATATTGGGACCGTTATGCATACTCGACCAGGGGGGCGTGATTTAACGCGCAGTCCATTGCAAGTTGGTGCGGAGCTCTATGGTCACTTGGGTTTGGATAGTGATGTTGAGGTGATCTGTTTAATGTTAGAAGCTTTAGCACTGGTCGGTATTAATGACGTGTTATTGGATTTAGGCCATGTAGGTATCTTTACCGCCTTGGTAAAAAAGTCAGGTTTGACTGAAAGTCAGCAGGTGCAACTGCAGACATTATTACAGCAAAAAGCGCAAACCGAATATGAACAATACTTAACAACATGCTCGTTATCAAAAGAGTGGCACACCATATTTATGTCATTAATGGATTTGAATGGTGATGTGAAAGTAATCAACTTGGCCAAGCAATTATTAAAAGATTGTGGTGAAGAGGTGTTGGATTTCATTGCATATGTGGACGAGCTTTCTAAACGAGTAGTATCACGCTTTCCAGAGATACAATTGCACTATGATTTTTCTTCATTGAGTGGCTATCAATATCAAAATGGTGCTGTTTTTGCTGCCTATATCTCAGGGCAGGGTGGAGAAATTGCACGCGGTGGACGTTACGATATGATTGGGCAAGTGTTTGGGCGATCGCGTCCAGCAACAGGGTTTAGTTTGGACTTAAAAGCGTTGTCAAAAATTTCTCCTAATGTTGAACAACCTGTTTCGGCTATCTATGCTCCACTTGAAAATGATTCGATGTTAGAAGAAAAAATTAATCAGTTGCGTGCACAAGGCAAACGAGTGATATGTGAATTATCGAATCAACAAGGTGCTGCAAAAGATTTGGGTTGTGATCGTATGTTGGTAAAGAAAGGGCAGGAATGGGTGATTGAGGATGCCCATTAAGAATACTAATAATAAATACTGGAAATAGACGATGGTTAATAGTGTAGTGGTGCTAGGCACCCAATGGGGTGATGAAGGCAAGGGTAAGATTGTCGATATGCTCACTGAGCAAGCTGATGCGGTGGTGCGCTTTCAGGGCGGTCATAATGCAGGACATACTATTATTGTTAATGACCAGAAAACAGTATTGCATCTTGTGCCATCTGGAATTTTGCGTGATGGAAAAGAATGCTTGATTGGTAATGGTGTGGTGTTGGCCCCAGATGCGTTGCAAGAAGAAGTCGTTATGCTTGAAGCGCAAGGAGTGCCTGTCAAAGAACGTTTACGAATTTCACCAGCTTGTCCATTAATTCTTCCTTATCACGTGCTGTTGGATCAGGCGCGGGAAAAAGCGCGCGGAAAGTCTGCTATCGGAACAACCGGTCGTGGCATTGGTCCAGCGTATGAAGATAAAGTATCTCGCAGAGGGATCCGTGTTGCTGATTTATATGATGAACAACACTGCAATGAGCGTTTAGAAAGTATTATTGATTATCATAATTTTGTTCTAAAAGAGTATTTCAAGCACGATACGATTGACTTAAATGAGATGAAGACACTCTGCAGAACGTATGCCGAGATGCTTGAGCCTTATGT
>CAZVPJ010000162.1:0-3986 GCA_964629035.1 uncultured Thiotrichales bacterium
TGCTCATGACAGGCAGCAGTTCGATACGTGATGTCATTCCATTCCCTAAAACGCAAAACGCGACGTGTTTGCTAACCGATGCGCCAGCAGAAGTGAGTGAAAGGCAACTTAAGGAGCTGCACATAAGGAAGCGGGTGAAGGCGAAGGCGGAGAGCTAAGGTTTAGGTAAAGATGATTGCTTGTAAGAAAACGTTACAAGGGCATCAACTTTACTACTTTGCGACTTGTCCATTTTGTATAAAAGTACGCATGGCGTTATGGAAAATGCGCATACGTGTACCGCTAAGAAATATTCATCATAATGTGGAATTTAAAAAGCAATTAGAAGAAGGTGGCGGTAAGGTGCAAGTGCCTTGTTTGCGGATTGAAGATGGGGATCAAGTCAGTTGGTTGTATGAGTCGGATGATATTGTGAGGTATTTGGGGGAGTTGGTTGGTTGAGGTTGTCTAGGCTTTAACAATAAATGGGGTCAGACTCGATTGATTTACTAGGCTTATATAGCAGTGAAGTTGTAACTTTTTTAGACTTTAATCTGTTGCATCATCCTTGTGCTCATCTATTTTGACTTAGTGTTATTATAACACTAATATAGTACGGCATGTTTAAATATGATTATCCACATCCAGCAGTTACGACAGATATTGTTATCTTTGCAGTTAAAGATAATGATCTTCAGTTATTGCTCATTAAAAGAGGTGAAGATCCTTTTAAGGGTGAGTGGGCATTGCCAGGTGGATTTCTTCAAATTGATGAAAGTTTAGATGAATGTGCAAAACGAGAGCTCAAAGAGGAAACTGGAGTTTCTAATGTATATTTAGAACAGCTTTATACATTTGGAGGTGTTAAACGTGACCCACGAGAACGAGTTATTTCCGTAGCTTATTTTGCTTTGGTGCCATTAGAAATATTAAATCTTAAAGCGGATACAGATGCTGATGAAGTTGAATGGTTTAAGCATAATAAAATACCTAATTTAGCGTTCGATCATAAAAAAATCATTGAAGCCGCCTATACGAGACTAAAGAATAAACTAAACTATTCAACCATTGCTTTTCAGTTAATGCCAAAAGAATTCACGCTTACTGAAATGCAATCAGTATATGAAACTATTCTTGACGAAAAGCTTGATAAGCGGAATTTTCGAAAACTAATACATGGCCTAGATGTATTAAAAGAAACGAATAAATCTAGAAAAGAGGGCGCCCACCGTCCCGCAAAGCTATTTCAGCTTAAAAAAGCCAGTGAAATACTGATATTTCGCTAATAAAGACCTAAAAATTAAGCTTTAAAAAAATATTATCATATACATCAGTTAGTTATACATATTTGACTAAGTGTAATTAATACACTAATATGTAATTGTATTTTATACACTAACTAGCAGGCAAGTATGAACAAATTAATTGTATATATAGGACGATTTCAGCCATTTCACAATGGCCATTTTCGAACATTAGAACAGGCATTGTCATTGGGTGAACGTGTTTTAATTTTAGTGGGTTCTGCAAATGCATCGAGATCTTTAAAGAATCCATTTAGTTTCGAAGAAAGAAAAGAGCTGATACTTGGCGCACTTAATAAAAGTGAGCAATCAAAGGTAAGCGTAAAACCATTAGACGATTATTTATATGATGATGCCGCATGGTTTGAGAAAGTATATCAGTTAGCACACGAAGAGATTTCAAATATTAGTGACAATGATATTTCGATAATTGGTTTAGAAAAAGATACAACCAGCTACTACTTGAGAGAATTTCCGAGCTGGAAATTTATTCCTGCTCAAGATGTAAGTTCTATAAATGCAACCGATATACGTAATTTACTATTTCAGTCTGATAAAGGAAGCTGGGAAGATTATCGTTTGTCAGTGGAACATAATATTAAAGGCTTAGTTCCAGAAAATGTTATCAAGCAATTAAGTATGTATTGCAAAACGGATAAATTCATCGCTATGCGTAATGAATGGAAATATATTAGTCAATATAAAAAATCTTGGGAATATGCACCTTATCCGCCTACCTTTGTAACAACAGATGCTGTTGTGAAATGTCAAGATAATGTTTTGCTTATTACACGGAAATCTGAGCCAGGTAAATCATTATTGGCATTGCCAGGTGGATTTTTAAATCAAAATGAAACGTTATTAGACGGGTGTAAGCGTGAACTTTATGAAGAAACAGGGTTAGATCTGAATCAAACAGAGCATATATCTACGGGCCAGAAGATATTTGATTTGCCTTCAAGGTCATTAAGAGGAAGAACTATTACACATGCATTTTCTTTCAAATTAGATCAATTTCCTGAGGTTGTAGCAGGTGATGATGCTGAGGCTCTTGAATGGGTTTCAATAAATAATCTACAAGCTAAGAATTTATTTGAAGATCATTATTATATTATTAAAAGTATAGTCTGAAAAAGGGGAACTATTGTGAGTATTAATATCATATTGAATACAGATTCATACAAAATTTCACACTGGAAACAATATCCGCCTAATACCAAATTTGTTTCAAGTTACATTGAGGCTCGCGGTGGTGAAATTAAAGAAGTTGTTTTCTTTGGTTTGCAAATGTTTATTGAACAATATCTTACAAAGCCAGTCACACGTGCAAATATAGATGAGGCAAAGGAAGTACTTGCTGCGCATGGCGTGCCTTTTAATGAAAAAGGTTGGCTTTATATTCTTAAAAAATACAAAGGTTATTTGCCGATAAGTATAGAGGCTGTTCCTGAGGGAATGGTTGTCCCAACCAATAATATATTAGTGCAAGTTGTCAATACAGATCCAAAGTGTGCATGGGTAACTAGTTATATTGAAACAGCTTTGTTACGTGCAGTATGGTATCCAGTTACAGTGGCTACTCGTTCAAGAGAAGTTAAAAAAATTATCAAACGTTATCTAGAAGAGACTGGAACACCAGATGATGTCTACTTCAAACTTCATGACTTTGGGGCACGTGGTGTCAGCTCTTTTGAAAGTGCCGAAATCGGAGGCCTTGCGCATTTAGTTAATTTCAAAGGAACTGATACCTTAAGTGCGATCATGGCTGCACGTAAGTATTATGATGAAAATATGGCTGGCTTTTCTATTCCTGCAGCAGAGCATTCAACTATTACTTGCTGGGGTAAAGAAAATGAGTCTAAAGCTTACGCAAATATGATTAAGCAATTTTCGGGTGAAAATAAATTAGTTGCAGTTGTTAGCGACAGTTACGACATATTTAATGCTTGTGAAAATATTTGGGGAGATGAACTTAAAGACGAGGTAATCAATAACGGAGGTACAGTGATTGTTAGACCAGATAGTGGCGACCCAGTTGAAGTTGTCCAAGAAGTAATAGAATTACTAATGAAGCAGTTTGGATACGGCACCAATTCTAAAGGTTATAGGGTTTTGCCTTCATATATACGTGTGATTCAAGGTGATGGTGTGAACTTGAAGTATATTGAAGATATTTTAGAGACTCTCAAGAAAAATAATATTAGTGCAGATAACATTGCATTCGGAATGGGTGGCGAGTTGTTGCAAAGGCTTGATCGTGATACCCATAAGTTTGCAATGAAAGCGAGCTATGCGCGAATCAATGATCGAGATATAGAAGTATATAAAGATCCTGTTACTGACAAAGGTAAGAGATCAAAAAAAGGTCAGTTGGCGCTAGTAGAGGAAGATGGTGAAATTAGAACAGTAAGTATGCGAAAGGGTTTAATGAAAAATATGCTTGTTCCTATTTTTAAGAATGGTGTTGTATTAAAGCGTTACTCTTTAGAGGCTATAAGAAATCTTGCAAAGATTTAAATTAGAAAAAGGCTTATTATGTTAATAAGTCTGTCTTCTTGGCTTTTAAAGAGTTGATAAAATGTCCGCTATTAAGAGATTGGGCAAAAAAGGGCTCCGTAAAAAGGGGTCAGAACCCATTAACATGTGTTGGGGTGTTTGTATGCGTTTTTATAGTGGTAAGGTCGTTACGCTTCTTTTCGTCGT
>CAZVPJ010000163.1:0-3985 GCA_964629035.1 uncultured Thiotrichales bacterium
AAGTTGTTGGTACTTTCTCTTAGTCTTTTATTGCTATCTTGCTTAGATGCTGCGATGACTATGAAGCTTCTGTCTTTAGGGGCAGTGGAGCTAAATCCGATTATGAATGAGTTGATTAATCAGGGTACTCGGTATTTCGTTTGGATCAAAATTGCTGTTACGGCGTTATGTATTATTGTTCTGGTGGCGCATAATAGAATTAGGTTATTTAACTTCTTGCGTGTTGATGTGGTCTTGATTGCAGCAGTATTTATTTATTTAGGATTAGTAACGTACGAATTCTATTTATATACTTTAGGTGCACCTGCTGCCTAATTGATAGCTTGTATAAGGCTTTCGTTCGGGTCTTGGCGAATTTTATATAATTCCCTTTCCCATAGTTTTATATTCGTCGGGCTAATGCCTTTTTCAACACTATCCAACCATTGGTCATGACACTGCATTACTAATTCTAATCCCTCTTCACTAAAATCAGATAATTTTATTTCCAGGCTTTGCCAATCTTCCAGAGATTTGGGTAAATCACGTTTATAGAGTTGGCTTTCAAATAGAAAGCCTAACAGAGGTTCATATCTAGATTTGAATTTTTCAATAGCATCTAGCTTTGAGGCGTCATCCATTTCGGCATCTAAATACCATTTGCATGTATCAATGATAAATACTTTCATTCATTATCCTTTTGAAAAATATTATTTCCATCTAGTTTTAATTAATTGTTCTTAATATTAGTATTGTTATGTTATGTATCCTGCTGTTTCAATCATTTATGTAACCCTGCTGTCTGGATTAACAAGCTATCTATCAATTTTTTGATGAATGGTCGTTAAACCTCGACAATTACTACATTGTAGTAGTGTGCGTACACCTCCAAAGCGCGATCTTTTGCAAGTCCTAAATGCTCTGATAAAGCGAGATCCATGCCTCGAAAATTAATTTCTCGGTCGGATGTTTTTTTACTCTTTTTCATATAAAGAGGAGACTCTTTATTATGGGTCAAGAAAATCTTAGCAATAGATTGTTCAATAGGAATATCTAGAGATTCATATTCTAAATTTGATAAATGTTGTTTGGTATGTGCCCTGGCCGCAATTGAGATATCGTCAAATCTAGCAGCAAGTGCAAATGCATTTTTGCTATCCATCCAACTTTTGATGTGTTTGCTTTGTACTTCAAGAATTTTTTCGGCATGTACACTGCCTAATTCACTGATTGCATAAACGAAAAATATATATAACTGATACAGCTTGATTGAGTTTGAAAAAACCGGAATAAAGGATTTCGGAATTTCGTGATCCTCTTCAATTGGATAGTTAAAAGGTGTCAGATTTTTAAGCAATAAATGTAGCGGATAAAAAGCAACACTTTCGATGGTTCTCACTTCATTTTTTGCATCACTATCTTGGTCTATGTGATATTCCTGTAAACTTAATCTAGCAGATGATCTGCGGTTAGCCACTTCATTAGCCGTCAGGCCCCAAAGGTCTGGAAAATCTGCGGAATCTACATGGTCAGACTGCATCAAGTGCTATGCCCCGAATATATATGACAAAATTGATTTCTATTCTAAGATGTAAGCAGAAATGCACACCATAGGCTTGAGATCGCATGTTGCAACCAAGCGATAGAAGGGTAATTGCTTTATCTAAGCCATTTTTGATGGCTTTATGGTTGCTTAAAAAGACTTAAATCCAGTTATATATTTGGCTGGCTAGGCTTCAATTCTGACCTCCAACCTAGTTTGAGGGCCATTATTGTGTGTACAATATCAAGTTAAATTTAGCCTTTTTTGTGCTTATTTGTTTTAAACGTACAATCAAGAGTCTAGCTACGTTAGGTAGATACCATTAAAAATTATAAAGCAATATATTTATGAGTAATTCCAAACATAAAAGATCTGTTTCTGTAGATTCGTCTGATGTAAGCCAGATTGCTGCACAACAAGTTAAAGGCAGTAATGGCAAAAGTAATGAAATTCAACTTACAGATGAGCTGAGTAAGCTAGATCAAATTCGTGACATGTTGTTTGGCGAGCATGTTGCTGCACTGCAAAGTGACTACTTGTCGCTTGGCAAGAGTCTTGATAAAAGTATCTTGGCATTGCGCAAAGAAGTAAATGAATCGATTCAAGATCTAACGATTAAAATAGATAAAAATTTTGAGCAGTTACAAAATAGTTTGCAGGCTGAAGAGTCAGATCGGCAGGCTAGTCATGATGAATTAAGTTCTAGTCTTACGAGAATTAGCTCAGATATTTTGACTAAAGTTGAGCTAGAAACAAAAAGGATTGATCAGGCTTTGAGTGATCAGCAGCAAGAAGCAAGCGAGAAGTTAGATGAGATGGTGATTTCTTTGCAAGATAAAAAAGTTGATCGAACTTCATTGGCTGCAATGTTTAGTCAATTTGCAAAAGAATTAGAAAGCTCGTAGGCAAAGAATTTAAAGCTTCGTGTCCAAAAAGTGCAATGTTGCCATAAATAACTAGAATGGGTGAGCCAAACTTTAAAAAAGATTTACCTTTATCAAATGGCGTAAATGACCTACAACATTTAAGAGCGCTTTTGCTTGGCGCTGAATATGAAGATTTGCTCCGTTTGCAAAAAGAGTTTTCGAGTCATTCTCATACTAGCGAGAGGCTTTCTCAAGTAATTTCTGAAGCAATTGCTATTCGTTGTAAGCAAGATGATTCCGTTTCTCAAGCTTTAGTCCCCTCTATAGAAGATGCTATCAAAATTTCAGCTAAACGTGATCCTAAGCGTTTGGCAAATGCATTATTTCCTGTGATGGGGCCAGCAATAAGAGAATCTGTTGCTGAGACAGTAAGTGCAATGATGCAGCAAGTGAACCAGTTGTTAGAGAATAGTTTGAGTGCGCGTTCGATAAAATGGCGTATTAGTGCCTATCGAACTAAACGTTCATTTGCTGAGGTTATGTTGTCTGAAACAATGATCTATCAAGTCGAACAGGTCTTCTTGATTCATCGAGAGACAAGTCTGCTAATCAAGCATCTCACCTCGTCTAATGCTGTGGTTAGAGATCCGGATATGGTTTCTGGAATGCTTTCTGCAGTAACTGAATTTGTTAAAGATTCATTTGTTGTAAATAAACAGCAAAACGTAAAGTCTATAAAATTCGGCCAACTCAATCTTATATTTGAAGCTGGACCGCATGCAATTATCGTAGCTGCAGTGCGTGGGTTAATTCCATCTGACTTACAAGTGACTATCCGTGAGCAAATAGAAGAGCTACATCGCTTATTTGGAAGTTCATTGGAGTCTTATGATGGGGTTGCAGAAGAATTTCCTGATACATATGAACAACTTGAAAAGTGTTTGTTGCGCAAGAAGAAGAATGATGAGGTTGATCTTGGAAATAAGAAGAAGCTTCCATGGTCAGCAATCATGGCGGTTGGCTTACTGGCAATCATTCCGTTTGTATGGTGGGTGCTGAATAAAATTGAACAAAATAATTGGGATCAAATAATAAATCAGTTGCAAGCAGAGCCAGGTATCGTAATTCTTAATTATAACAAACAAGATGGCGACTATATTGTAAATGGTCTGCGAGATGCATTATCAAAAGATCCAGCTGATATTATCGCAGCCCACCCAGAATTTGAAAAACCTGTAACACTTAATATGAAGTCCTATTATTCTAATGAGAAGGAAATTGTTCAAATGCGATTACTAGAGGTGTTAGATCCACCAGCAGGCGTTTTAGCTAAGGTTGAGCAAGGCATATTAATTATTGAAGGTGATGCAGATGCTGACTGGATATCTGCTTTGCCAAGCAAACTACCATTTGTGTGGGGCGTGAGTAAGCTAGATACTACACAGTTACACGAGGTCGCTGATGTACATAAAGAAATACTTCAACTCATCGGCTCTATTGAGGGTGTGGTGATAGAATTTGCCCCTAATACAAGCGAGTTGGGTTCAGATGATTTAAAATTAATTAATTACATTAATCATCAAGTTAATGATTTGCG
>CAZVPJ010000164.1:0-3975 GCA_964629035.1 uncultured Thiotrichales bacterium
CTTCGCCACACTTGCCTTCACCGCAAGAGCCTTCAGCCTTGTCTTTGCCTTCGCCGCACTTGCCTTCGCCACATTTGCCTTCACCGCAGCTACCTTCGCTGTCAGAGTCTGCGACCATATAACCAGAGGAAAGGGTGTTCAGTTCAAATGGGTTTACTTCTGCATTCGCTGCACCCATGGTGAATACGCTGGCTGCAAGGGCAGCGCCCACTGCAATGGATAAAGGCTTAATTTCGTTTTTCTTAGACATGTCTAAATCTCCTAAAACTTCATGTTATTTTGGGTTAAAAAAATAGAATCTTTACAGTTCTATCATAAGAGACCTGTAGAAGCAGATTCTCATTACAACAGTATTCAAAAAAAATTCATACAACTTGTCATGATCCTCAGGTCCGTAATTCTATTGTATTTGAGCGTTTATGGGTGGATATAGTTCTATGCTGTGTAAGCATTTAAAAATAATATT
Organism: uncultured Thiotrichales bacterium; assembly: GCA_964629035.1. GTDB lineage: Bacteria > Pseudomonadota > Gammaproteobacteria > UBA4575 > UBA4575 > JABDMD01. The sequence continues at coordinate 467 of CAZVPJ010000164.1, forward strand.
ATTATCAAATATTTATGTTATTTTTTGATAATGTTTTTTTGGCGATACTCACACAGGTCAACAATTGAGCATTCGCTGCACTTAGGGGTTCGTGCAACACATGTATAACGCCCATGCAAAATTAACCAGTGATGGGCATGTAATTTGTATTCTTCGGGAATAAATTTTTCTAGACCAAGCTCAACTTTTAAAACGTCTTTGCCGGGTGCGATGCCGGTTCGGTTTGAGACTCTGAAAATATGGGTATCGACCGCTATGGTGGGTTGTCCAAATGCATTATTGAGTACTACGTTAGCTGTTTTTCTTCCGACTCCCGGTAATTTTTGTAATGTTTCACGATCATCGGGAATGATGCAATCGTATTCATCTATTAATAATTTACATGTCTTGATGATGTTTTTGGCTTTGCTGTTATATAAGCCTATAGATTTGATATATTTTTTTAAGCCTGTTTCACCAAGCGCTAGAATTTTTTGAGGCGTGTTAGCAACTTTATATAACGCTTTAGTTGCTTTGTTGACACTTATATCGGTGGCTTGTGCAGAAAGGATAACCGCTATCAGTAATTCAAAAGTGGATTCATACACTAGTTCGGTAACGGGTGCTGGAGTAGCCTCTTTAAAGCGTTTAAATATTTCCCTGCGTTTGTTTTTATTCATGGGGAGTGCTGGTTGATCGGCTCATTGCGAACAAGCTTAACGTTTCATCAATTCTTGTTTTTTGCGCTCAAAAGCGGCTTGCTTGGCAAGCGCAGTATTTTCTAGTCTTTTGTCGCGCCGCTCTTTGTTGGCACGAGAAAAGTTCGCAAAGGTTTTTTTTAACTGGCTTTGTTGTTGTTTATTGATATTTTTACTTGCTTCGATGTATTCCGTGTTGTCATCGAGTGTGATGCAATCCACCGGGCAGGGTGGTAGGCATAGTTTACAACCTGTGCAATATTGGTTTAACACGGTATGTAAATGCTTAGAAGCGCCAATGATGGCATCAAACGGGCAGGCCTTAATGCAAAGTGTGCAACCGATACATTCTTGCTCGATAATGCGAGCAATATATTTTCCGGTCGGAATAATGTTTTCGTGGTTAGCCAAGTATTTTTTATAAATTTTATTTAACACGCATACCGGGTTTGGCGCCACTGTCTGGTTGCAATAGAAATATATCTTTCTCACCAGGCCCGGCGGCTAATACCATGCCTTCAGACATGCCAAAGCGCATTTTCCGTGGTGCCAGGTTGGCTACAACAACGGTTAAGCGTCCTTCAACTTCCTCTGGTGTGTAAGCAGATTTAATGCCGGCAAATACATTTTTTTGTACACCTCCGGTAGCTTCACCAAGATCTAATGTTAACTGCAGGAGTTTGTCCGCGCCTTCAACATGCTCAGCTTTGATAATTTTTGCGACTCTAAAATCCAATTTTGCAAAATCATCAAAGGTGATTTCATCATTAATCGGGTCTGATGCTTTTGGGGCATCCGTTGGAGTGGAATCAGCTTTGGAATCTTCAATCATTTTGTCTATTGACTCTTTCTCTATACGAGTAATGAGGGGTTTGAATTTATTAATTTCATGACCTTCTGGCATGGGGTTGCCGTCATATAAGCTGTCCCATGTAAATTCGGTTTGTAAGAAACTTTCAGACTTTGACGCTAATTCAGGCAAGACTGGTTTAAGATAACCGATTAACAAGCTAAACATATTTAATCCAAAGCTGCATACTTGGTGCACCTCGGTTTTATATTGATCTTGTTTTATTCTTTCCCAGGGTTTGTGGGCATCTATAATTTGATTGGCAATATCTGCAAGGGCCATGATTACACGCATCGCCTCTGAGTATTTGCGCGCTTGATAATACGTTTTTATCTGATTATTTTTTTCTACCGCTAACTCAAAAGCATGAGTGCACTCTTCATTAAAATTTGCGGTGAGTTTCTTGTCATATTTTTTGGTAATAAATCCAGAGCAGCGGCTTGCGATATTTACCAGCTTGCCTACTACATCACTGTTTACCCTTTGTTGGAAGTCATCCAGGTTTAAATCTAGATCACTTACTCCAGGACCTAATTTTGCAGCAAAGTAATAACGTAAATATTCGGGCTTTAAATGCTCTAGGTAGGTGCGTGCTTTGATAAACGTACCGCGCGACTTTGACATTTTTGCGCCATCTACGGTTAAGAAGCCGTGACAGAAAACCGCGGTAGGGATTCTATAGTTTGCGCCATGTAACATAGCGGGCCAGAACAACATGTGAAAATAGGCAATATCTTTGCCAATAAAATGATACACCTCAGCTTGACTATCTTTGTTCCAATAACTGTCAAAAGTTTTGCCCGCAGTATTGGATGGGCTGTCGCAGTACTGTTGCAGGCTAGCCATATATCCAACGGGGGCATCTAACCATACATAAAAGTATTTACCGGGTGCATCAGGAATTTCAAATCCAAAATACGGCGCATCACGGGAGATGTCCCAATTGTTTAAGCCAGATTCAAACCACTCTTTTAGTTTGTTGGTAATTTCAGGTTGTAAATTTTCTTGATTAATCCATTGCTCTAGCATTTCTTTAAAGTCATTAAGCTTAAAGAAATAATGAAGATTTTCTTTTTGAACAGGTGTGGCACCACTTACTGACGAGAATGGATTAATTAAATCAGCAGGTGTATAGGTTGCACCACATACTTCGCAATTGTCGCCATACTGGTCTTTGGCATGACATTTTGGGCATTCGCCTTTTACAAAACGATCCGGTAGAAAAACATTTTCTTTCGGGTCAAAAAGATCGGTCACAGTTTTTGTAGTGATATGACCATTTTCTTTTAAGCGTGAGTAGATGGTGGTGGCGTGCTTTTTGTTTTCTTCTGAATGCGTGGAATGGTAGTTATCAAATTCAACCAGAAAATCAGAAAAATCTTCTTCGTGTTCTTTCTTTACCTTGGCAATTAATTCTTCTGGCGAAATACCTTCTTGTTGTGCACGCAACATTATAGGTGTGCCATGCGCATCATCTGCACATATATAAATGCAGTCATTGCCACACATTTTTTGAAACCGCACCCAAATATCGGTTTGTATGTATTCTACTAAATGGCCGATATGGATAGGGCCATTGGCATAAGGGAGTGCACTGGTAACGAGAATGGATTTGCTCACAAGATTATTCTTAACTTTTGTGTAATTAACGTAATGGTATGTAGCTGGTTATAAAATCACCATGTATGGGGCGCGGCTACCTTATCAGGTTGCTTATAAAACCGCTATTTTTGTCATTGAATTGTGTACGGTTATATTTTGTATTATGCACTTTCAAGCTACTCAAATAGGGATCTTTGCTGCCAAATCTAGCGTGATATAGTACACGCCAATTCGAATTCATCCCCATAAATCTAGTAATTAATTCAGGAGCGTATCAGGCATGGCCGAGCTTACCAAAGAGCAAGTAGAAGCTGTACTCAAAGAAATTCAAGACCCATATGTTGGCAAAGACTTGGTAGCTAGCAGTACGGTCAAAAATA
>CAZVPJ010000165.1:0-3972 GCA_964629035.1 uncultured Thiotrichales bacterium
AAGCTCCATAATGTATTCCTCTCATGTAAACGCTGTAATGTCGGCTATGGTTCTAATGCGTGCATTATTATAAACATAGTATTTTGATACACCATGCAAGCATTGGCTATGGCCGATGATGCGGGTCAGGTATACTGTTGATAAACAATGAACAAATGCAGGTAACAGGTTACGTAATATGAATGAGCCTTGGTGTACCTACTGGGTTTATTCATTAAGTTCATTCACAACACATTTTAAAATATTCTAACGTATGAAAAAGAGCATGGTTATTGGCATTATCATTGGTGTATTTGCAGCAGCGATATACTTCTTTGAAACGGGTGAGAAAGACCCTAATGTCGAGAATAATGAAGCTCCTTCTCATGTTAAAGGCTGACCGTAAACACCATGCAACTCAAACACTTCTTAGATACGCTTCATTCTTCACCCGATTCAATAGAATTTAAAGATACTATGGCTGTAATTGATGCCACTTATCTGTATACGCCGGCTGTATTTAACAATGGAAGCCTGGTTAATCAGGTAGGCGAGAATGAAGGTTCTTGTAAGCTATTTGCCTTTGCTAAATTGAATAATCTTGATAAAGAACAAACACTGGCATGTTTTGGTGCGTATTACCGGGAAGATGTACTTCAAAACCCGAATAGTGATAATCACCAGAATATTCGCAATTTTATGGAAACAGGTTGGACAGGTATCGCTTTTGAGGGTGAGGTCTTATCGAGTAAGTGACAAATGAAACTATTCTCAGAATCCTGTGAGCAGAATAAAGCGCCTATATTAGAAGTATTACAAGAAGTCTTTAAAGACCGCAAAACCGTGCTTGAAATCGGCAGTGGCTCCGGTCAGCATGCGGTTTATTTTGCCCAGCATTTGCCACACCTTAGCTGGCAACCCAGTGACCGAGCAGAAAATTTGCCAAGTATTCATGCTTGGGCGGCCGAAGTAATGCTTGATAACCTTTGTACACCGATAGAATTAGATGTGGTTAACCAGCCTTGGAATGTGCAAACCGTAGATGCTCTGTTTACAGCAAATAGCCTACACATCATGTCATGGGGCATGGTTGAACGGTTTTTTAAAGGATTAGATAACATATTAGAAACATCTGGCAAATTATTGATATATGGACCATTTTCTTATGCAGGCGCGCATACGAGTGTTAGTAATGCCAGGTTTGACCAATATCTAAAGCAACAGAACCCCTTAAGTGGAGTGCGAGATTTTGAGGATATAAATCGTCTCGCATGTCAGCAAGGTCTTTCCCTGGTGAAGGATTATGAGATGCCAGCCAACAATCGATGCTTGTTATGGGAGAAGGGCTAACGGTTCATGCTATCAAGGCTACCCCAAGGGCAAATATGACTAACCAGGCTACCATTCATCAAGTCATTTGCTCCGAATATCACTCATCATAAATTGTGACGCAGATCACATTGATAATACCCATTCCCTGTTGGATCTCTTGTGTAAGAGATGTTTTTAAACCTAAGCTTGGAGTTGGAAATGGAAGCGTTTTTAATAATTACATTACAAATTACAGTTGTTGGATTAACGTTAGTCGGTATGTGGCGTCTAATGAAGGATCGTGATGGTTATCATAATTCTGAATTAAAGCGGCATCATTAAATTTAAAGCCCTCCCTGAGTAAAAAAACCCGGCTTGACCGGGTTTTTTTATGCATGATCATCCATAATTATTTAAGCTAACACCCATTATAAAATTTACGCCTATATTCCTATAGTGAGGTCTTTTTTTTATGTCGTATCAAACAGTCGTATTAGCTATTCATGGAATGGGGGACACGCCAGTACACTATGCAGATAATTTAGAACAAAGGCTTGCAAAAAAAGTAGGTAAGAAATGGTCAAGTGTGTATTTTGACTCGATATACTATGCTGATATTTTTCAAAAACACCAAAAAGATATCTTTACAAGAATAAAAGCTCAGGATGATATTGACTGGTTAGGCTTGAGACAGTTTCTGCTCTATGGTTTCTCGGATGCCGCAGGCTTTGAACGCAGGGCTAGTCAACCAGACAGTTCCTACGAGCAGGTACAAAATAGTATCTTAGATGTTTTAGATAAAGCGTATGACGCTGCAGGACCAAATGTAAAAATAGTATTGGTCGCTCATTCTTTAGGATGCCATGTTATTTCTAACTATATTTGGGATTCTCAATCAACAGAAGCAAAACAAGGTGCATGGCAATATGGCGGCTTTGAGGATTCTCCACCGCATTCAGATCTAGATAACTTTAGAAGACTGAAGAATTTAAAATATCTTTATTTTACAGGTTGTAATATACCTATATTTCTTGCTGGCATACCGCATGGCAAGATAAAAGCAATTTCATCTCGTGGTAAAGGATATTCGTTTAACTGGAAAAACTATTTTGATCCAGATGATCCATTAGGATGGCCGCTGAAAAATATTTCAACCCGAAACGTTAAACAAAGCTATAAATATGAAGTTAAAGAGGATAATGCCGTAAATGTTGGCAATGTACTCAATAGCTGGAACCCGTTAAGCCATAATAACTATTGGTCAGACAATGATGTTCTGAATTCATTGGCAGCGGATATTAAAAAGTTGATAGCTTAATATTTATGGATAATGCTTGTGCAATTCCAGTGCGATATCTTTTCTGAAATTAAAGTTAACACGTTGATTAATCATAATAGCAAAAGGTGACCATCCGTTAGTACGATTAATGTAACCGGCATAAGTGCTTACATTATGTAACGTTCCGGTTTTAGCAAAAATATTATCCGTTTGTGCCGACATTAAATGCCGATAAGGTGAAAATTTATCTAGCACTTCTATTAATTGATTTGCGGTCATTCTATTTTGCCTTGATAGTCCAGCACCTTCTACGATTACATAGTCTGCCCAGTCAAAATTATTCTTAATATATTCATCTACCATTGCTTGAGATTTATTGATGTCGGCGGGCGCCCCATAGATGGCTGCACCTAATGTTAAAAATAATTGGTTAGCGATAAAGTTATTAGAAAACTCCAGCATAGAACCGATAATGTTTTCTAATGTTTTACTATTATGATGCGTAAAGAGTAACTCAGCGGTTTCCGGTATTTTTCCGCTTTGAAAGAATGAATCGGTTGGAATTTTTGATAAGTTCAATTTTGCTTTCAGTAATTCAGCAAAATACCTGGACCCGTATTCAGCATTACCTAAGTTTATACGATGAGTGCCTATATCGAGCCCTTTTGCTAATGTATTGGCTAAAGGGGTTAACGGGGTTTGAGTTTCGCTACTGCTTACCGTGTCCAGGTAAACACGGACATTAATTGTATTAAAGTTTGCTGCGGTCGCACCCAGTGAAGCATCATAAGGATTAAGAGAATTGCCTTGACCATCAATGTTAATCGCTTTGCTAAAGTAACTATTATCAACACTAATCCCATCCAGTTCATTAATGCCTGTATGCATTAATTTTTTAACAATTATGTCAATTTCCTCAGAAACTAAGAAAGGGTCACCATAGCCTTTCACCCATACACTCTTGGAATCTTCATCATAGTAAAAGTCGGTTTTGAAACGATAATCATTACCCCAGTGCTGAAGTGCAATTAACGCAGTAAGTATTTTTATCGTAGAGGCAGGTATATAAGGATGTGCTGCATTTCTGCTGTGTAATACCTTTTTATTTTCATCTAACAATAATAATGACGATGAGGGTAGTGTGTGCAGGGTGTCTAATGGACTGGCGGAATAGCTGCTTAATGGAGCTAATAATAAAAATAACACACATAAAATGAAGCGCGTTAACATAACTATGTAATGCTAGAGGAGGGTCTTAATTGTGCGCCATTATAAGGCGCGTTCAAAACCTTCAAACTCAGGTTTGCCTAGATATACCGGCTTTACATCACCGACATTAGCATGCGCTTTTCTAAACGCTTCAGATTTTGTCCAGTCTTCAAATGCTTGTTTGGAATCCCATA
>CAZVPJ010000166.1:0-3913 GCA_964629035.1 uncultured Thiotrichales bacterium
GGCTATGATTTCCAGGATTTTGAAATTTCATCAGAACGAGTGAATAGCTATACTCATGGATTGCCTGACCCCAAACTGATCTTATACATATTCCGTGTTAGTTCAAATATTGAAAAAAATTACGTAGTTGAGGAAGACTCATATTTTTTAAGCACGCTTAGTGAAGATTTAAAATCAAGAACCTTTGACTCTCCTCTTATTTTATAAATAGCAGCTAAGCTCACACGCAGTCTAAAATATTTGTTAATGTTAACTATTCTGCAGACTACAATAGACATTCATTCTGTTCTATAAACCAAAATTTATAAAAGGTTGAATAGAAAAATAAAGAATTATTGCTGCGACCCCTAAATACACGACTAGCTGTATCGGATTAACCAGCCAGTCACTAAAAATGCTTTTCTTTTTTCCATCTCTTTTTGACTCCTGAAACGCTTCTTTAACGCGAAGCTGTCGAGCATGCTGATATTCATCAATTAAGTTTTTTGCTTGCTCCAATTGCTCATCGTCACGCAACCAAATTGCAGGCATGGATATACCCCAATTACCTGGGGGTGTTTCATAATAATCAATATTATGGTCTTCCAAAAGCTCTCGAATATCTTCCGCTTCATCTTCTGGAACATTTCTAAGCCTGAATACTGGGACTGGCATAATTACACAACCGCTAATTACGGTAACAAGAACGAATGCTACACACTTGATTAACTTTGCAAAGAATTAACTTTGTAAATGCTTTATATCGATCAACAACGAAGTCATTAGAGGCGCATCATCAATAAATTGAATTTTATTATTTACAACCGGATATTTCTTTACCAAATGATCGCGGATATGCTCCTCAATATTGTCTAGGTTAAATAATTTCATATCCCAATCATGAAAATTAGCGCTGACAACATTTTCAAAACTAATTAGCTCAACATCATAATGTTGATTATCTTTAATTATCTTTGCATAGATACTATTTACAAACTTAGTTTGCCCTTCAAGCACTTGAAGAAAACGGCCATCAGAAACAACCAAAATACCACACACACCCAGGCGCCTATTTGCAATAGCAGCGCGGTTAGCTAACCTTGACAACACATTCATGTCCAGCACTTCAGGCTTCGCAACACTTCTATAAATTAGACGACAAGGTTTCATTTAGATTTAAACTATTTTAAAGCACCAATACACCAAAGATTTAAGAAATGGATTTAACCTATATAATAACTCTACTTTAACTTTTCTTTTAGCAGATCATTGACTTGCTGAGGATTTGCTTTTCCTTGGGAAAGCTTCATGACTTGCCCTACAAAAAAGCCGAATACTTTATCTTTGCCAGATTTATATTGTTCCACCTGACCAGGGTTATCATTAACCACCTGCTCCACCAAAGCTTCAATTTCAGAACTATCTGTTATTTGCTTTAATCCTTTGGCTTCAATAATTTCATCAACATCTCCTTCGCCAGCCCACATGGCTTGAAAAACTTCTTTTGCAATCTTGCTTGATATCGTGTTGTCTTCAATCCGCCCCAGCAAACCCGACAACATCAAGGCAGAAACAGGACTATCTACTATCTCAAGATTATCTTGGTGAAGTGCCGCACTGAGATCACCCAATACCCAGTTTGCTGCCAACTTATATATTTTAGATTGCGATGCGGAGTTCGCACTTTTTACAACCTCTTCGAAATACTCTGCAGTCTCTTTGCTCATTGCAAGATTTTCAGCATCATATTCACTTAGATCATAGTCTTGTTTGAAGCGAGTTATCTTTTCAGCGGGTAGCTCAGGCAACTGCGCCCTCAACGCCTCAATGAATTCTGGTTCAATTACGACTGGCAACAAATCAGGATCAGGAAAATAGCGATAGTCATTCGCTTCTTCTTTAGAACGCATCGAACGTGTCTCATCTTTACCCGCGTCATAAAGGCGTGTCTCTTGAATAATCTCTCCACCTTCTTCTAAGACATCAATTTGTCGTTCAATCTCATAGTGAATGGCACGCTCTACAAATCTAAATGAATTCAAGTTTTTTGTTTCAGTACGGGTACCAAACTCTTCCTGACCTTTCGGTCGCATAGAGACATTAGCGTCACAACGAAACGAACCTTCCTGCATATTGCCATCCGAAATACCCAGGTAACGGACAATAGAGTGTATTTTCTTCATGTACGCTACCGCTTCTTCTGCTGAACGCATGTCTGGCTCAGAAACAATTTCAATTAATGGTGTGCCGCACCGATTTAAATCAATCCCCGTAGAATCCGGAAACTCTTCATGCAAAGATTTTCCTGCATCTTCTTCCAAATGCGCACGCGTGATACCAATTGTTTTTCGCTTACCATCACCCAATACAATTTCTAAACGGCCATGTTCTACGATAGGAAATTCAAACTGACTGATTTGATAGCCTTTAGGCGAATCCGGATAAAAGTAATTTTTGCGATCAAATACAGAACGCTCTGCAACCTTTGCACCAACTGCTAAACCAAACATTGCCGCCATGCGTACGGCATCTTTATTAAGCACGGGCAGTACTCCCGGCAGACCCAGATCTACCGAACATGCTTGAGTATTGGGATCTGCACCATATGCGGTGGAGGCACCTGAAAAGATTTTGCTTTCAGTGGCGAGTTGCACATGAATCTCTAAGCCAATAACAGTTTCCCATTGCATAACTATTTAACTACCTTACTTAAAAAATTTATCATTCACTCGAAACCCACTGGAGTTTTTTTATGCCAGTCTGTATCCAATTGATACTGATGCGCAAAACCTAATAATTTCTCCTCCTCGAAATAATTTCCAATTAATTGCATACCTACTGGCGAACCATTAGAAAACCCGCAAGGTACAGACATGGCGGGTACACCGGCCAAGTTTATGGAAATTGTGTAAATATCAGATAAATACATGGTTACTGGATCTGCAACTTTTTCACCTATCTTAAATGCAGCTTCAGGTGTTGTTGGCCCTAAGATGACATCCACTTGTTCAAAAGCTTTTTTAAAGTCATCGCTAATTAAACGGCGAATCTGTTGAGCTTTTAAATAGTATGCATCGTAGTACCCTGCGGACAATACATAAGTACCAATCATGATACGACGCTTTACTTCATCTCCAAACCCTTCACTTCGGCTTCGATCATACAAATCACGCAAGTCTTTTGGATCTTCACAACGGTATCCATATCGCACGCCATCAAACCGCGATAAATTTGATGAACATTCTGCGGGGGCAATTACATAATAGGCAGGAATGGCCAATTTTGTATTAGGTAAGCTAATACTTTTAATTTCACAGCCTTGTTGCTCATACCATTTTATGGCTTCTTCGATAACGCTCTTAACCTCTGCGCTCAAGCCTTCGCTAAAATACTCTTCTGGTACACCAATTACTTTGCCTTTCAACGAACCTTTCAAAGATTGTGTATATTCAGGCACTGGTTTATCCAGGCTGGTGGAATCTTTTGCGTCAAAGCCCGCCATGGCTTGCAACAAATAGGCACAATCTTCTGCAGATTTTCCAAACGGGCCGCCCTGATCCAAACTTGATGCGTACGCAATCATTCCAAAACGCGACACCCTGCCATAGGTAGGCTTCAAACCGGTAATGCCACAGAGGGCTGCAGGCTGGCGTATTGAGCCACCCGTGTCTGTACCCGTCGCAAGCGGTGCAATACGTGCAGCCACTGCTGCAGCTGAACCTCCTGATGAACCACCTGGAACACAATCCGTATTCCAAGGATTTTTTACCGGCCCGTAATAACTACTTTCATTAGACGAACCCATTGCGAATTCATCCATATTCGTTCTGCCAATGGTTACGCATCCAGCCTGATCTAATTTTTCTACAACGGTCGCATCATAGGGCGCATTAAAACTATCCAACATTTTTGAGCCGCAGCTTGTTTTCACACC
>CAZVPJ010000167.1:0-3782 GCA_964629035.1 uncultured Thiotrichales bacterium
CTAAATTACCTGAATTACCTGAAGATCTACAGATAGAAGATGTAGATGTCATAATTCGTGTACATCGTAACTAAAACCTACCACAGAAACATAAAAATTTCTTATAATTATCGATCAAACACATCCTGTTCGATTGATTTCAATAATTTCTCTGCTCCGCTAACATTTATATGGTCGCCATCAAAATAATCATCATCTAATAAAGCATAATTGGAATAATCGATGTATTTAATATGATTGTGATTTTTTTTTAATTTCAAAATTAATTTATTTTGCTGATCACTATAGGTTGATGGTATTAATTTTTTAAATTCTTTATGTATAGGCATATTAAGAACATAAAGCTTAACATTATACTTGCCAGTAAGTTCTGCGATTCGGTTGACTGTTTGAATAGAATAATCTGAGAATTGCTCTTCACCACCAAAATACAAAGTAGCTTTATGTTTTAATTTCTCAGATTCTATTTTATTTTCATTATACGGCTTATATGAACCCGAAAAACTATGGTCTTTAAAAGTGATATTTTGCCTGAATGATTTTAAAAATAACTTAAAATCTTCCATGTAGTTAAATGGAACACCCATATTATACTTTAGATAAGCTGCTATAAAATCAACACTATAACGCCTATTTCCTAGTGATTTATACTCGTCTAACAAAGGAAAAAATAAGAAAGAATTTTCTCTAGATAAACCTTTATCTGAGAATAAAATAGAATCACCATAAGGTGAAATATGAATAGGTGATAAACTTATAACTAATTTAGAGATTTGTGGATTCTGTTCTAGTAACCGTTTTGATTTAGCATATGTAAAATAATATGGCATACCTGAATTTGATAAATTTAGGGCTTGCTGATTACTGCTATCATTGATGCCAAGTTGTAAGTGAGAAGCTCCTACGATTACAGTACTTATATTATCAGATAAACGATAATCAAGGTTACTGTAAATTCTATCAATTACAATAAATTTATAGCCCACACTTAATACTAATAAAGACAATAAAAAACTAATAATTACTTTAATCAACCACTTTTTTGACATTTCTATACCTAAAACTGGAAATATAGGAAACCACGAACATAAGACATATTTAAAAATGCAATGAGCATTAAAATTACTGTAGCTAGTAAGAATTTATTATTAGGCTTAAATTTATTTACCATCTGATGACTATTAGGAAAAGATAGAACAATAAACAAAGACAGCAGTATATAAACAGGCTGCTTCAAAGCTATGAAACTATTGCCTAATAATGTGAAACTTGAAAAATTATAGAACTCATTTAAGACATACCAAGCATCTGTAAAATCATCTGCGACGAACAATGTTCGAGTCCCAATTACACCAATAAATGTCATTATCCAAGCAATCAAAAATGGTAATTTTAAATTATTTATCCTCATTGCATGGGCGGCAATGACAAAAATACCATTTGCAATGCCCCAAACAACAAAGGTCCACCCTGCACCATGCCAAAAGCCAGAGATTAGAAAAGTAACAAACAGTGCCCAATAAAAATTTATATTGCCTTTTTCTTTTTTATAAATATTTCTGAATATGTAGCTACCCAAGAACTTTGAAAGTGTGATGTGCCAGCGACGCCAATAATCTGCAAAATTTCTTGCCTTATAAGGCGAATTAAAATTCATCGGCAACATCACTCCAAACACCATGCCCAATCCTATTGCCATGTCAGCATAACCAGACAAATCAAAATAGTATGACAAAGTATAAGTTAGTGAAGCTACCCATGACTCGAGCATATTAAGTTGAAGTGCGTTATCAAATGCATTCTGCGCCCATATTGTCATTGGATCAGCTAAAGCTAATTTCTTTGCACACCCAATAGCAAACAAAAAAAGACCAGGAGCAATCAAATCACTAGATATCATATGCTTGCTCATATTTCGATATTGAGGAACCACATCTTTGTGATGAACTATAGGTCCTACAATGAGTTGAGGGAAAAAGGTTATAAATAACAGATAGTCAATTAAATTATAACCTTTCGTTTCGCCTCTGTAAGAATCTACTAAAAATGCTATTAATTGAAATGTAAAGAAAGAAATGCCGATTGGTAAAATAATTTCTTTATAAGGGAGAGGACTTTCCAGAATTACATTCAGATTGAAAATAAGAAAATCGGTATACTTATAATATCCAAGTAAAGTAATATTAAGCACTAAGCCGATAACAAGAATTACTTTTTTATATGCTTTTTTAAACGTTCTCGCCAGTGAAATGCCTATAGCATAATTTAAAAATACACTTGCAACAAAAAATGGAAAAAAATCTCCGCACCCATAGGCATAAAAAATAAATGACGCACAAATTAATACTATTTTTGCTACATTAATAAGATTGAATCTTAAACAAAGGCTGTATAGTGAAAATACAATTGGCAAGAAAACCAATATGAAACCAAAAGTTGAAAATATCATTTAAATTTCTTATTTCAAAGACTTGTTGTGGTAATTAAATTCTTGAGATTTATTAAATATCAAGCGTAATTAATAAGGCGATTTTTTGATATTAGAGAAATTAGTTTATTTTATGTGATATCTAAGAAGGTTATTTAGTGCTTTAGAAATCTCTTGCTCAAGATACTTATATCCTTTTTGATTTAAATGTATTCCATCTTCCTCAAAATATTTATCAAGCGGCAGAGTCTCTCTATTTGCTAATAATTTTAGTTTCGCAGCAAGATCAATATATTCACAATTTATATGTTGGTTGCAAAAAATTGTTAATTCATTATTGTAGCTGTCTATTTCTTCTCGAAGGTTATTGCATAATGCAGATGAAAAGGACGGCTGCAAGCCAACTATAACCAATGCTGTTTCAGATAGATTAGACAGTAGCTTACCAAATCTCTGAGATGCAATATTAGATCCCTCGCACACATCATTAAAGCCAGCCATGAATACCACAACTTTAACTGATGATAACTTCCTATAGGTACTAACCCTTTCGAGTAACTGCTGCAGATTTTCACCACCAATACCTAGATTCATTGCCTCATTTATTATTGATCCCGTATTTAATCCTTGAATACTTGAACTTCCAAGAAACACTATGCTTTCTTCGTTCATTGAATCTGACAATCTTGCAATATTATTTTTTATATATTGATATGCGTAATCTTGTTTCTCTTTATTGAGTTCAGATTTAATTACCCATACAAATGAAGAGAATATAATGAAATTAGCAAGTAGTAATAACATCAAATTCAACCAAAACTTTTTTGACAAGCTATTTTTTAACATAGAAAATTAAAGTACTGAATTATTGACTATTACGTAAAATATAGTATTTTAATATTGAGCAATCCAACCTTAATAAATGCATTTATATGTGCGATAAAGGCACTAGATGAATGGCGAGACCCTTAAATTAGAATCTTTCTAAAAACACTCTTTAGGCCTCTAAATTATTGTATGAAGTTTGCACCTAATTGCAGTTCGTATATATGCCTGGAAGATGGTTTTATTTAGCTGTTATGCTCGAAAATACCACAGACTCATATGGAAATGATCATGAAACTTATCAAAAGTACGATTAACTTTGATAAGTTAAATACATAATTGTCATCTATAATGCAAAATGCGAATAGACTGAAGAGTATCAGAAGGTTATTTTTAGTATCGCTGTCAGTTACTCAATACAAGCTTTCCAGTGGTAAGAATGATAGTTTGGCCGGATGCCCCTACAGCTGCATGCATTAATTAAATAGTTAACTAAAATTCCATATCTTTACCACTTTTCCCATACTTC
>CAZVPJ010000168.1:0-3767 GCA_964629035.1 uncultured Thiotrichales bacterium
CTAAGAATCTGCATGCTGTTGTAACACAGGACTTATTGAAAACAGTTGATGGGCGTGGCAGAAGGGCTATTGTTGAAATTATGATCATGAATCATGCCATCGGCAATTTAATCATGTCAGAAAAAAATTTCCAAATACCTAACCAAATACAAACTGGAAGCGGTATAGGTATGCAACTTAAAGACCAAGCATTATTGTCTGCAGTTCAGAGTAAAGAAATTGATCCGGATGATGCATACCTTCATGCAAATGATAAAAAGCTATTTCAACAATTTGTTACTGACCCAGATCTTATACCTAAAGCTAACTAGTAAAATATAAATAATATTTAGACACATTATGATTGATATCGATACTCTTTTGGAAATGTTAGTGGCTCGCAGTGGTTCCGATCTGCATCTACTCTCAGGAGACCCACCAAGAATGAGAGTTTTGGGTGATCTGGAAACGATATCTGAAGATAAAATCAGTGCAAAAGAGTTGCTGGATGCTATTAATAATTTCATGCCAGCTCGTTCACGAACCATCTTTGAAAAGGAAGACAATGCCGACTTCGCTCACAGTATAGAGGGATGTGGTCGTTTTCGTGTCAATGCATTCAGACATTTAAATGGCGTAGGCGTGATAATGCGCTCAATTCCCATGGAGACTGCATCATTAGAAGATTTATCGATGCCAGACATAATGACCAGCATCAGTAAACAGAAATCTGGAATGATTTTGGTAACAGGTAAAACTGGATCTGGTAAATCCACCACACTAGCAGCCATTGTGAATGAAATTAACCAAACCTTGAAAGGCCACATACTCACCATTGAAGACCCCGTGGAATTCGTTCATGAACAAAAGAATTGTTTAATGAGTCAACGCGAAGTAGGTGAACACACGCATTCTTTTGCTCATGCATTACATTCAGCACTTCGAGAGGATCCAGATGTTATTCTCGTGGGTGAGATGCGTGACTTAGAAACGATGAGTCTTGCAGTAACGGCTGCAGAAACGGGAATATTAGTTTTAGGGACATTACATACCAATAGTGCTGCAGATACTGTTGATCGAATCATCAATTCATTTCCCACAAATAAGCAAGACCATATCCGCACAATGTTATCGACTTCATTGCGTTCAGTTATTTCACAACAGCTGATAAAAACGAAAGATGGTAATGGCAGAGCGGCTGCGGTTGAAATTATGATAAATACCCATGCTGTTGCAAATATAATTCGAGAAGGAAAAACCGATCAAATTGATAACTCGATACAAGGTGGCAGAGCAGTAGGCATGCAAAGTATGGATACCGCCATTAAGAGATTATTATCAGATGATAAGATTACACCAGAAGCTGCTTTCGAAGCTGCAAATGACAAGAGCCAGTTCACACAGTTTCTTAAGAAAAATGATGAAAACGTAGCATGATTAAAAGCATGTTGTTTTTAAATAAAATCATACTAATGTTGATGCTTTTTTGTCCGCTTGTTTTTGCGAACGAAGCAAATGTTTCGCATATTGAAGTAATGGCACTATTTAAAAATAAAGCAATGGTTAATATAGATGATAAACAGCATCTTTTGGTAATTGGCGAACCCGCTATAGCGGGTGTGAAATTAATTAAAGCTAGTAGTAAGTATGCAATTTTAGATATTAATGGCAAACAATCTAAATATAATCTCGGTAATCGTGTCAGTGCCAGTTACAATAAAGCTGAAAAAAAGAAAGTACAGATATATCGAGATGCAGCCAATATGTTTAGAACAGTTGGTTCAATTAATGGTTATCCTGTTGATTTTCTTGTAGATACTGGTGCAACATCCGTTGCATTAAACTCTGAACACGCTAAACGTCTTGGGATACAATACAAACTAGAAGGGGAAGAAACGATTGTATCTACTGCATCTGGAAAAGCTTTAGCGTATTCAATATCACTTGATCAAGTCAAAGTAGGGGAGATATTGTTAAGAAATATAGATGCTGTAATTATTGAGGGCAATTCGCCAACAGTACCATTATTGGGCATGTCATATTTAGGAAGGCTTAAGTTAAATAATGAAAATCAATATTTAGAATTAGAAGAAAAGTATTAAACAAATAAAATGGCAAGAGATAATAAAGACGTCACTATCATGTTTGTCGATATAGCCGGTAGTACTAGGTTATATCAAGAATATGGCGATACATTAGCACAAGACAGTATTGCTCGATGTTTAATTCGCATGTCTGAAATCATAAAGCGTCATAAAGGGACCGTTGTAAAATTTATTGGTGATGAAATCCTTTGTTATTTAGTTGATCCTGAACTGGCTTTCCAAGCAGCTTTCAAACTTCAAGAAACCGCAAAAGAAACCGTTGATTCTAATGGGGTACGCTTAGCGTTACGCATTGGCATGCATTATGGTTCAGCCATTGTAGAAGCAACTGACATGTTTGGTGACACTGTAAATGTTGCTGCTGCAATGAGAGACATAGCCAAAGGTGGACAAATTATTGCAACAGATGAAATTGTGAAACATATTCCACCAGAAATTGCACACTTTACAAGACGATATGACACTTCTCGAATAAAAGGACGCCAGGAACAAACAACCATTTACGAAGTGATGTGGGAAGGTGAAGCTTCCACGCAGATTCTATCGGGTACGACTACATTGGAAAATATGAAGTCGTCTAAATTACAACTTTCATTCCAGGATTGTGAGATTGCATTACTAGCCAATATGCCTGCCCTTACTATTGGGCGCGACCTAAATTGTGGCATCGTGGTTGAAGGTAATTTAGTCTCTAGACAACATGCTGTAGTCGAATATCGACGAGGAAAATTCTTAATAAAAGACCAAAGCACTAATGGCACTTATGTTTTAACTGAGGATGGCCGCAGTATTTATTTGCGAAGAGAAGAGTTTCCATTGTGGGGAGAAGGTAGAATTAGTTTAGGCAAAACAATACTGAATGATGATGATCCAGACCTTATAGAATTCACCACGCTTTAATTCCTTAAAATTCACTATACAATATAAACTCTCATTTTGAGTCTTCTAGCAATAGAAGCTTACAGCCTATTACTATATTTATATTATTATGAAAGTACGTACACGTTTTGCACCAAGCCCAACCGGCTACCTACATATTGGTGGGGCAAGGACCGCACTATTTAATTGGTTATATGCACGAAAACTAAATGGTGAATATGTAGTACGAATTGAAGACACTGACCTTGAACGGTCAAAAGGTGAATTTACTGAGGATATTCTTTCCAGCCTATCCTGGCTTAATATTAACTCGGATATAGAGCCAGTATATCAATCAAAACGGTCTAGCCTTTATAAAGAGATTATTCAAAAATTACTTGCTGAAGGTAATGCTTATCATTGTTACTGCTCTAAAGATCGTTTAGACAGTTTGCGTGAAACTCAAATTAAAAATAAACAAAAAGCTCGCTATGATGGGCATTGTAGAAATTTAGAAAAAGCACCTGATACTACTGAGAACCCTGTCGTAAGATTTAAAAACCCATTAACTGGCAGTGTTACACTAAGAGATCAAGTAAGAGGCGAGGTAAGTGTAAATAATGCTGAACTTGATGACTTGATTTTAGCTCGCTCTGACGGTTCACCTACTTATCACCTAACCGTTGTTGCAGATGATATAGACATGGAAATATCTCATGTTATACGTGGAGATGATCATTTAAATAATACATTTCGGCAACATAATATATTTTTAGCTTTGAATAAAATGCCACCTATTTACGCGCATATACCATTGATACATGG
>CAZVPJ010000169.1:0-3747 GCA_964629035.1 uncultured Thiotrichales bacterium
CTACTGCTTCGTGTTTCAACTTGGTCGATTCGGAAGAGTATTATCACATGGGCCGAAAAGTGGCTTACTTTGGCAATGGTTACCAAAAACGCATTGAACGTTTCGGTCGCAAGATGTGGTGGATTCCAATCCTAGGTGGTGAATTCATTTTGGACCGTCGTCTTGGTTATGCAGATGGCCTCATGGGTGGCAACTTATGGTTCTTTGGTGACAGTGTAGATTCTGCATTACTCGCCGCGGAAAAAGGCGTGGAAGCGATTCTTCCCATGCCGGGTGTAATTTCAACCTTCCCTGGTGGTATTGCAGGCAGTGGTTCTAAAGCTGGAAGTAACTACGACTTCACTATCGCAAGTACCTATGAAAAATTCTGTCCACTATTACAAGATGATCCAACTGTTGAAGCAGGATTACCTGAAGGCGTTAACTCTGTGATGGAAATCATCATGAATGGTCAAGGCATGCAGCCAATTATCGATGCTACACAAGCAGCCATAAAAGCATCCGTAGATACACCAGGACTGATCATGATTTCTGCTGGCAACTATAATGGGAAGTTAGGTAAGAGTTTTATTTACTTAGACCCAAGCAAACAACCTGCAGAGTAATCAAATAGTGCTTATAAAAAAGCCGCTGCTCCAAGCGGCTTTTTTGATTCTACTAAACTAGTTTTAGGTAGCCACCTACCCTAAATACTAGATCTGAAGCATAATAATTAAATGACTACGGCATTCAAAAAAACTTCCGATGGCGCAATCCTTATGGATGGGAACGTAGTAGCCGAAACCGTTCAAAGCAAAATAGCCAAACAATTAGCGCAATCCTCTAAAGCAAAAGTTACCCTTGCGACTGTGCTCATTGGAGACGATCCTGCTAGCAAACTATATGTTGGCATGAAAGAAAAGCGTGCAGCCGCAGTAGGCATTCACTCTAAGCATATTGAGCTTGCTGGCGACATTACCATGGCTCAAGCTTGTGAAGAAATTACAAAGCTTGCGAATGATCCTTGCGTGCATGGGATACTGATTCAGTTGCCATTACCTGAACAACTCAATACGCATGAAATTATCGATCTGTTGCCACCCGAAAAAGATGTCGATGGTTTAAGTAAAAATAATCTTGGAAAACTTATGCGTGGCACACCTGGACTGGTACCTTGCACACCACTCGGCGTTATGCGCATCCTCGAGCACTATGAAATAGAAACCAGCGGTAAGAGCGCCGTTGTAATTGGACGCTCTACATTGGTCGGACTTCCACAAGTATTATTGCTCGGCCAAAAAGGGGTCGATGCCACGGTTACGCTGGCGCATTCGCGCACCCTAGATATTAGTGACTTTACAAAATCAGCAGACATCGTAGTTGCTGCAGCAGGGATCGCTCATCTTGTTAAACAAGAACACATTAAACGCGGTGCTACCGTGATAGACGTAGGTGTAACGAGAACAGACGCAGGTATCCGTGGCGATGTAGATTTTGATGCCGTGCAATCAGTTGCGGGCGCTATCACACCTATGCCAGGAGGCACTGGCCCGATGACCGTTGCCTGCTTACTTGAAAATACTTTGTATGCTGCGAAGCTGCAAAATGTAATATAGCAAAAACAGCTTAAATCACCTTTATACCCCCATAATACCCACCTCGTAATATGCAAATGGCTTGAGCCACTTTAGGGCTTATGGCAATATGTTCGACCTTTCGCGCAACTAAAGTGCGTGTAGATATACTGGCAGCTCCGGCCAAGACCAATAAATAGACTAATTAAAACAAGTCTAAAAAAAATACATCGGGGCTACTCTAAAATTAACCATACATTACCACTTATAAGGGTTACCGTTTATGCCTGGTCAAAATCTATCTTATCCCGGAAGAAACTATTTATTCTGTCCAGGCCCAACTCACACACCTCAAGCCGTTCAAAATGCAATGATCTGTCCCGGAGAAGATCACCGCGCACCCGATTTTCCTGAACTCGTGAAGCCTCTTCTTAGAGATGTTAAGAAGATTTTCAAAACCACTAAAGGCACTTGTTTTTTATTTCCTGCAACCGGTACTGCAGGTTGGGAAATAGCCTTAGCCAACACGATGTCACCAGGCGATAAAATTTTAACGACACGCTTTGGCCAGTTCAGCCATTTATGGTACGACTTAGCTTGTCGCATTGGCTTGGAAGTTGACCTAATAGAGACTCCTTGGGGTGAAGGGGTTCCCGTTGCAAAATTTAAGAAAATTTTACAAGCTGATAAAAATCACGAAATCAAAGCGGTAGTGTGTTGCCATAATGAAACAGCAACCGGTGTTACCAGTGATATTGCAGCAGTAGGCAAAATGCTTAAACAAATTAAACACCCTGCGTTGCTTATGGTGGACTGTGTAAGTTCTGTTGGCAGTATCGATTTTGCAATGGATAAATGGGGTGTTGATATTGCAGTGAGCGGTTCGCAGAAAGGATTTATGTTACCCGCTGGCATGGCGATCTTGGCATTCAGCCCACGTGCATTAGCCAAGCGAAAAACTGCAAAATGTGCGCGCTGCTTCCTCGATATTCAAGATCACATGAATACCAACAAAGATGGTTTTTTCCCTTATACCCCATCCGTTCCAATGTTACGTGGCCTGCGTGCTTCGATTGATTTAATTCTGGGTGAAGGTTTGGAAAATACATTTAAACGTCACCATCGCCTAGCAGAAGGTGTGCGACTCGCAGTGAAGGCATGGGGTTTAAAGACTTGTGCAAAAACTTCCAAGTTGAGTTCAGATACCGTTACTGCAATTTTGGTACCTGAAAATAAGAATGCCAATGAAGTCATCCACATCGCATATCATAAGTACAACATCTCACTCGGTGCTGGCTTATCAAAAGTTGCTGGCAAAGTTTTTCGTATTGGCCATCTCGGTGATAATAATGAAGCACGTATGATGGCAGCGCTAGGTACTGTTGAAATGGCCCTTCTTGATGCAGGTATTAAGATTAAACCAGGAAGTGGTGTAGCCGCTGCTGGCGAGTACTATCGCAAGACGGGTAAGAAAATCAAAAAGTTTGCGGCACCAAAAGCTCCGGCTAAGCCACGAGCTAAGAAATCAGCACCCACCAAAAGAAAAACCGCAAAATAATACCCATACGTAGTAATAATAAATCGATAATAAATAGAAGGTACACACTATGAGTTTTACACAACCTACACCAGCAAGATCAAGAGTACAGCGATGCGAGCTCGCAGTTCCTGCATCCAACGTCAAAATGATTGAGAAATCTGCTGATAGTGCAGCAGATTTTGTGTTTTTAGACTTGGAAGATGCCGTGGCTCCTGGCGACAAAGTACAGGCACGCAAAAACGCAATTGAGGCCGTTAATGGTATCGACTGGGCAGGCAAAGGAAAAACTATTGTTGTGCGCATTAATGGTTTAGACACTCATTTCATGTACCGTGATGTCATAGACCTTGTTGAACAAGCGGGTGAAAAGCTGGATACAATTTTTATTCCAAAAGCAGGCGATCCAGCGGACGTTTATATGGTGGATGCGCTTCTTACACAAATAGAAGAAGCTAAAGGGTTTAAAAACAAGATTGCCATTGAAGCCATCATAGAAACAGCACTGGGTATGGCCAATGTAGAAAAAATTGCACAATCCAGCCCACGCCTGGAAGCCTTACACTTTGGTGTTGCAGATTACTCCGCAAGCACCCGTGCACGAACCGTCAATATTGGTGGCTTAAACCCTGATTATCCTGGTGATCAATGGCACTC
>CAZVPJ010000170.1:0-3682 GCA_964629035.1 uncultured Thiotrichales bacterium
ATTTAGCAATTCTTGGGTCCAATGCATCACGCACCACATCTGCAAATAAATTTGCAAATAGCACTAAAGTAAACATAAATAATAATGATGCAGCTAATGACCACCACACTACCGGTTCACGGGCCATTTGCAGTCGCGCACTATTAATCATATTTCCCCAACTATTCATTGTAGGATCTACACCTATATTAATATAGGCAAGCACTGCCTCAGCCATTACTAAACTGCTAAACTCAAGTACAACAGTGATCAAAACTATATGCATAACATTAGGCATAATATGTTTGAAAATAGTTTGCATAGAACTCACACCAAATGCAGAAGCCGCTTGCACGTAATCCACTTCTCTAAGCTTGAGAGTTTCTGCCCTCAACAGCCGACACAATCCTGTCCAACTTGTAAGCCCTAAGATTAAACAAAGAAATAACAATCGATAATCTGAGCGAATCATTAAACTTGAAAACTGTTCTGCATTATTATTCATATGTACTTGCAACATTAATACCGCTGCTGCAATTAATAAAATTCCTGGTATAGAATTTAATGTGGTGTAAACATACTGTATTACATCATCCACCCAACCACGAAAGTAACCCGCCATGATTCCTAAAGTAATAGCAAGTGGCAATACTAGAATGGTTGTTAAAGTTCCAATTAATATACCTGTTCTAATACTTTTAAGCGCTTGATATAGTACATCTTCACCAACTTTATCTGTTCCAAATATATGATACTTACTTGCCCATTCAGCACTTACTATTAAAATAATTAGTACTATTGCAAGTGTTATTGAAACTGTTCTCCAAGGAACATCTTGATTATTACTAAACATTCTTTTAACTGATTTATATAATGCAGTCTTTGATCGAAAAGACTTAATTAGACATATTAATGTTACTAAAGCTATCCAAGTTAGTATTGCTTTTGCCAGTCCAGATATAAACAAGTTTATAATATCCGAATTTTTTTCTTTTTTAGGGTTCTTTAAATGCGCACCCCCATATTCTAGCCGGGGGTAAACACGTTTCTTTGTACCGTCCGGTAAATTAATCGTTTCTTTGGAGTAAAGTTGCGTTGCAAATGGAGCTGAATAAGTCTTTTCAGAACTGTTTCGCAGGTGGTTCACTAGCTGATCAAAAACGCTAACCACTTCACCACTATATTGCACTTCTTTGTCAACCTGATTTTGTTCGGTTAGCTTTGGGTGAAAATGTATTGAATCAAGCAAGGCAACAAAAACATACAAAGACAATATAATCAGAGAAATTACACCTGCCTTAGAATGTAATACTTGTTTCCATGGTTTTATTAAGTGGGGTTTGGTCCTGGCATACAAAAAGAAACTTAAAACTATAAACACCACAATAAATATTAGGGTGTCAGTAAGCAAAAATACTGGTTTACCAAGCATAATTATTTCAATCTAACCCTTGGATCAGCAACTGTGTAAGAAATATCGGTAAGTATTAACCCTATGATATATAACACTGCACCTAAAAATACCATCGACCTCACAATAGCAAAATCTTGTCTTTGAATCGCATCAATGGTGTAACTGCCTAATCCAGGAATACCAAAAAAAGATTCCGTAATTAAGCTACCAATAAATAATGAAGGCAATACAACTACAACACCTGTTAATATCGGTATTAAAGCATTGCGAAGAACATGCCTGAATAGGACTTTTTGCTCTGATATACCTTTTGCACGAGCAGTGCGCACGTAATCTTTGTTGATCTCTTCAAGAAATATTGTACGGTACCAGCGTGTCCCAGAACCTAAGCTACCAATTACACCAATTGCGATAGGTAAAATTAAAAATTTAATGCCAAATATACCAGTTTCAAAACCAGATATAGGCACAACACGCAAAATTTTACCCATGACAAACTGCCCACCAATGATATAAAACAAGCTTGAAATAGACATTAATGCCACACAAAAGATAATCGCCCAGTAATCGATATATGTCCCTCTGAAAAATGCCACGAGTAACGCTAGTGTTATAGTAATAAGCAAACCAATTACGAATGTCGGCACCGTTATAGCTAAACTTGGCCACATTCGCTGACTGATATCGTACCCAATATCACGACCGCTATCTGAACGACCAAAATCAAATACAAATAGTCGTATGGATTTATTGTAAAAAATAGTTTCTGTAACCTTACTTAAACCTTCTTCATCCTTATTATAGAAAAGTGGATAGTGATACCCTCTTTCCTGTTTCCACTCCAAAACCTGCTCAGGCTTTGTGTTTTTATCTCCTAAAAACATATATGCCATTTCATCAGGTGAATTCACCACAAAAAATAATAAAAATGTAAGTACATTTACACCAATTAGAATAGGTATGGCATAGAGCAATCTACGTATTATATATGCAATCACTTATATGCACTCCGTTCACTTCTTCTATAAACAATAATTGCGGGAACAAACGACACCATCAACAAGACTATCAAGATCACTAATGGAACATATACGGGCTGATTCCACTGTTCTCGCTTGATACTTCTTTTTTCCACATCAACACGTTTATATTTCAATGTATTATTTGCCATCAAATTGGGTTTGACATTTTGATACCAATCATGAAACAAAGAGAATGCTTTAGGATGAAATCCCCATAGCCAAGGGGTATCTTCTTGAGCAATCTTAGTCATTTCTTTAATTATCGCTAAACGCTCAGGCCCATTATCAATATTTTTCATTTTCACAAACAATTTATCAAACTCAGGGCTTGAGTAATTTGCTGCATTTTCTCCATGGTGTTCTTTTTTTCCATTCGGACCATACAAAAGAAAAAAGAAATTTTCAGGATCTGGATAATCTGCATTCCAGCCCCATTGAAATATTTGACTGGTACCATTGCGCATTTTTTCCTGGAAGCGATTGTAATCCGTCGCACGAATAACTAATTCAATTCCAATTTTTTTGTACTGCTTACGCATCCAATTCAACTGAGCTTTAGCATCTGGTCCCGCGGCCGGAGTATCAAAATACAAAATCAAAGGCTGTCTTGTTTTTGGGTCAATTCCTCCTTCATAACCCGCTTGCTTCATTAATTTTCTTGCAATAGATATATCTTTCTTAACCGGCTCACCTTTTTGCCAATTATAAACAAAGGGGTTGATTCCAGCTTCACCTTGAATATTTCCAAATATTCCTGGTGGGATCGGCCCTTGTCCTGCTATTCCACGACCATTAGCAAAAATCGAAATATATTCTTCATAATCAACTGCTATCGATATAGCACGACGTAACAAGCGAGCGCGCTTATAATCATTAACATCTTTAGCATCACCACCGACAACTGAATCTAACATATTGAAGCCCATGTAATATGTTGATGTTTGTACTGCAGTTTCTAACTGGATACCTTTCTCTTTCATTAACTCGGTTAACTGCAATTCACCACCTGAACCAAATTGAATCGCTTGATCAAAACTATCTGAACTTATACTTGAGGCATCGTAATAACCTTGTAAAAACTTATTCCAATACGGAATGGTTTCTTTTTCTAAACTGTAAACCGCCTTATCAATCAAAGGTAATCGTTTACCAGCATCCTTTAATAAGCCATTCTCTCGGTCTTCGGGTTCACCTTCAGATGGATATCGTTCACCATGAAAATTAGGATTTTTTTCCATCACCATGCGCAAATTGGGATTATTTTCCG
>CAZVPJ010000171.1:0-3658 GCA_964629035.1 uncultured Thiotrichales bacterium
GCGAAACATAAAAAAGTACGCGCAAAAGCCAAAGGATACTATGGTGCACGCAAGAATGTTTACCGCGTTGCAAAGCAAGCAGTAATAAAAGCTGGTCAATATGCATATCGTGATCGCAGGCAGAAGAAACGTCAGTTTCGCTCGCTTTGGATCGTACGTATTAATGCAGCAGCCAGACAATTTGATTTGTCTTATAGCAGGCTGATCGATGGCTTGAATAAAGCTTCAATTGATATTGATCGTAAAGTATTAGCAGACTTAGCAGTTCATGATATAGATACTTTTGGTAAATTAGCAGAAAGAGCAAAAGAAAGTTTGTCAGCAGCTTAAAAATATCAGTGCACAGGTGGATCGTTCACTGCAGTACATTTGAATAAATTAATTAAAGGGAAAGGCATAGCCTTTCCCTTTTTTATTTAAAAAATTGAATGTAAAAAATGTCCAATCTTAAAGATTTAGAATCAACAGCAAATAATGAAATCCAGTCATCAAGTGACATGGATCAGCTTGAGTCTTTGCGTGTTCAATATCTTGGTAAAAAAGGCGTGTTAACAGAAAAGTTAAAAGCGCTTGGAAAACTTCCTAAAGAAGAGCGCCCGGCTGCTGGGCAGGAAATTAATAAAGTAAAAGTTAGAATCCAGAAAACGATAGAGGCAAGAAAAATATACTTGCAAGAGGCTGAGATAAACCTACAGCTTAAAAACGAAACGCTGGATATAAGTTTGCCCGGTAGAGGTCAAGAGGTAGGGGGTTTGCACCCTATTACCTTAACGCTTAATCGAATTCAGAATTACTTTGATCAATTTGGCTTTGTAGTTGAAGAGGGTCCAGAAATTGAGGATGAGTTTCATAATTTTGAAGCATTGAATATTCCCGCGCACCATCCAGCGCGTGCAATGCATGACACATTTTATTTCAATGACAAGTTATTGTTACGCACACATACGTCTTCAGTACAGATTCATGTAATGCAAGAACAAAAACCACCGATTAGAATTATTGCGCCTGGTCGTGTTTACCGCTGTGATTCTGATCCAACACATAGTCCTATGTTTCATCAGGTTGAAGGTTTGTTGGTAGATGAGCATGTATCATTTGTTGATTTAAAAGGCATTATTATAGATTTTCTACAAACCTTTTTTGATGACGATGAATTACAGGTCCGGTTTAGGCCATCTTATTTTCCATTTACCGAGCCTTCTGCAGAAATTGATATAGGGAAAACCGATAAGCAAACGAATAAAACAAAGTGGCTAGAAGTAATGGGTTGCGGAATGGTGCATCCCAATGTTTTTTCAAGTGTAGGTATTGATTCTAATAAATATAATGGTTATGCGTTCGGAATGGGTGTGGAGCGTTTAGCAATGTTGCGTCATCAAGTGAATGATTTGCGTTTGTTTTTTGAAAACGATCTGCGTTTTCTAAAACAATTTTCTTGATAGTCATTAAGAGTGTAAGAGATGCGTGTAAGCGAAAATTGGTTGCGTGAATGGGTTAAGCCAGAGGTAGATACCCAGGAGCTGGCAGACACACTTACTATGGCAGGTTTGGAAGTGGATGGTATAGAACCTGCTGGTGATAAGTTCTCTGGTGTTGTGGTAGCAACAGTTCGAAAAGTTGAAGCACATCCAGATGCAAAAAAATTACATATTTGCCAAGTGGATGATGGTAGTGGCGAAGTATGCAATGTGATTTGTGGCGCGAATAATGTGCGCGATGGACTAAAAGTGGCTTTTGCTAAGGTTGGAGCAATCTTGCCTAATAATTTTGAGATAAAATCTAAATCACTACGTGGTATCGAGTCTTTTGGTATGTTGTGTTCTGCAAGTGAGTTAGGTCTGGCTGAAACTTCACAAGGCATTATGGAGCTTCCTGAAGATGCTGACATAGGTGCGGATGTTTATGAGGAATTTGCATTGAATGATTGTGTGATTGATATAGACCTCACACCTAATCGCTCAGACTGCCTAAGTGTCCAAGGTATTGCGCGTGAAGTATCTGCATTGCTAGATGTGCCACTAGAGAAAGAATTTTCAGTAACGGATGTGAAAGCAACCACATCAGCTGTTTTACCTATTGAGATTACTGCTAAACAAGAATGCCCACGTTACTTGGGCAGAGTGATTGAGGGTGTGGATGGTTCAACAAAAAGTCCATTATGGATGCAAGAAAAATTACGTCGAGCAGGAATTCGTTCTATAAATGCGATTTCAGACATCACTAACTTTGTGATGCTGGATATAGGTCAGCCTATGCATGCATTTGATTTGGGTAAATTAAGTGAAAAGATCGAAGTTCGTTTTGCAAATAAAGTCGAGAAACTTGAATTACTAGATGGTCAAGTTGTGGAGCTGGCGGAAGATGAGTTGGTGATTGCTGATTCAAAACAAGCTATTGCATTAGCAGGTATTATGGGCGGGCAAACAACCTCTATTCAAGATAATACAACAAAAGTATTTTTAGAAAGTGCTTCTTTCAAGCCAGAAACCATTGCGGGTAAAGCGCGGCGTCATGGTCTGCATACGGACTCGTCACATCGTTTTGAACGAGGTGTTGACCCTAGTTTAGCGAGTCATGCCATAGAGCAAGCAACCCGTTTGATTTTGGATTTAGTTGGAGGTGATGCAGGACCGGTTGTATGTAACGAAGATCTAGCCTCTATTTCAAAATTTGAGCGAATAGCATTAGCACATTCAAAAGTTGAATCGTTATTGGGAATAACGCTTTCAATAACAGAAATAAAGTCGCTTTTAGAACGGTTATGTTGTGATGTGAATATTGAAAACGATATGTTGATGGTCATGCCGCCTAGCTATCGCTTTGACTTGCGGTCTGATGTCGATTTGGTTGAGGAGGTAGCGCGACTAGTAGGATATAAGAATATACCAGCAAATGTGAAGGCTCTAGCCATAAACACTACTTCCAATAGTGAAGAGAACCTGCTTGTATCCATTAAGAGCGCCTTGGTTGCTCTTGGGTATTATGAAGTGATTACATTTAGTTTTGTAGATCAAGAAATTGAAAGTTTATTGAATGATAAAAATTCAAGCAAAGTGTTGGCGAACCCAATTTCACGAGATTTATCGGTGATGAGAAGTAGTGCTTGGCCAGGTTTAATTAAGACTGCGCAGCGTAATGTTCATAGACAGCAATCTAGAATAAGAATATTTGAGCAAGCGCTGCAGTTTAAGAATACAAAAAATGGTTTAGAGCAGTTACCGAGTTTGTCAGGATTAATACTGGGTGATTGCAAACCTGAGCAGTGGGGAGCAGAGAGTACAAAGGTCGACTTTTATGATCTAAAGGGTGATGTTGAGAATGTATTAAGCGTGTCTTCGCTGTCTATGGATGGAATTTCCTTTCAGCCTGCAGATGATGTTGCTCTGCATCCGGGACAGTCTGCTAATATTTTTTATCATGATCAATATATTGGTCGTTTAGGAAAGTTGCATCCACGAATACAGTCTGAATTGAATCTGGATGCGCATGTATATTTATTTGAATTGCAATTAACAGAATTACTTAAGAAGCCGAGCGTAAATACGTTTCAAGCACTTTCTAAATACCCCTCGATTCGTCGGGATATCACCGTAATAGTTGATAAAAATATCAGTGCTTCAGACATTCGTTCAAACATTGAACAAATGAATATTGAAAG
>CAZVPJ010000172.1:0-3644 GCA_964629035.1 uncultured Thiotrichales bacterium
TGAGTAATATAAAGTGAGTCTGTCTGGTATGTCTTCACAATGCATCATCTCATCCGCAACATATTTACCTTGCCCCGCATAGTTCTAGTATGACTTCTAGCAAAAGTTCTAGCACGAGTTACAAGTTTGACATTGCCATTGTCGGGGGCGGATTGGTGGGCAGTAGCTTGGCCATTGCTTTAGCAACAACATTATCTTCATCTTCTTACAAGATTGCGCTAATAGACTCTCAGCCGTTAGCGGATATCAAACTCAACGCGAATAGTCTTGATGGGCGTAGCATTGCGCTGGCCTTGTCTTCAAAGAAAATGCTCGATGCATTGGGTTTGTGGGATCGCTTGCAAGAACATGCTACCGCGATCAAAAATATACATATTTCTGATCAAGGTCGCTTCGGTGCTACACGTTTAGACAGCACGCGCTATGAAGTTGAAAGTTTTGGTTATTTGGTTCCCGCTGATCATCTTATTCAGGGCTTAAATAAGCAGGTAGATCGTTTAGAAAATATAACGCGCATACAACCCTATAAAGTATCCGCGATTGAGAATAAAAATGATCATGTCATGCTGCAACAAGATAATGGTGATACGGTTGAGGCAGCGTTACTGATCGCGGCAGATGGCGCTAATTCCTTTATTCGTAAAGCGCTAGGTATAGGTGTTGAGGAAAAGCAATATCAACAGTCAGCAATAGTTGGCAGTGTTGAGTGTGAACACGCACATGACCACACTGCATATGAACGTTTTACAGAAGAGGGTCCGCTAGCACTGTTGCCAAGAGAAGGTAACCATTGCGGCTTTATATGGATGAACCCTACAGCAAAAGCGGAAACGCATTTGGCGTTATCAGACACAGAGTTTATGCATACAATGCAACAAGCCTTTGGTTATCGTTTGGGTCACTTTCAATCCGTTAGCAAACGCTTTGCCTATCCTTTGGCATTGCTAATGAGTGAGCAACGCATACAACAGCGTGTAGTGTTAATCGGTAATGCGGCACAAACATTACATCCGATTGCGGGCCAAGGATTTAATTTAGCGTTACGAGATATCGCAGAGCTTGTTGAATTGTTAAGCACGCATGATCTGAATCATACAGATCTAGATAAACTACTCGCCCAATATGCAGATAAACGTCAGCCCGATATCGAAAAAACCATACGCTTTACGGACCGATTAAATTTCTTATTCAATGCAGATTATCCTGTGCTAAAACAATCAAGAGGGCTAGGCTTAGCCATGCTGGGTGCCATCCCGGTCTTAGAAGAGCGGATTGTTAAGCAAAACCTTGGGGCCACTGGCTCGGATGCAAGCTTGTTAAAAGGTATGTCAATTAGCTCATGACTGCTGAATACGTAAAGGCTGATGTGCTACACATCGAAATTATCTTGTGACTGCAGCGCGTTTAACAGTTGACGTAGTAATTACTGGTGCCGGAATGGTCGGGCTCACCCTTGCTAATATTTTGGTTAAGCAAGGTAAGTCGGTTGCCGTAATAGATCGAAGTGAGATTCCAGTGTTTGAAGATCAGCAAGCGTACCAGTCAAGGGTTACGGCTGTGAGTCCGGGTTCGCAAGCAATATTTGAATATGTGCATGCCTGGTCAGCCATGCAAGCCAAGCGTGTTACACCGTATCAACACATGCGTGTGTGGGATGAAGAGGACAACTCTGGAGAACATGCAGGTGTACACTTCAATGCAAGTGACATGAATAGAGATCATCTTGGGCATGTTGTAGAAAATGCGGTTATCCAATCCAGTTTGTATGAAATTTTACAACAACAAGACAATGTTGAATGGTTATTGCCGGAACATATAAGCAAAGTAACCATCTCTGATGATCATGCAGAAGTGCAATTACAAAGTGGAGCCATTGTTTCAGCCAAGCTAGTGGTCGGTGCAGATGGCGGCCGCTCGACAATAAGAAACCTGGCAGGAATTACCTATACCGAAAAAAGTTATCAGCAAAAAGGCTTAGTTGCATTAGTAGAAACCGAACATTCACATCAATACACCGCTTGGCAACGGTTCTTATCTACCGGGCCATTGGCTTTGCTGCCAATGGGTGATGATGAAGAGAATAATAATCTATGTTCTATTGTCTGGTCCGTAAGTGAAGACTACGCAGACGAATTGATGAAATTGAATGAACATGAATTTGCAGATGCTTTAACACAAGCCAGTGACATGCAATTAGGTAACATTACCTTAAAATCAAAATGTGCAGCGTTTCCTTTAATGTCAGGCCAAGCAGATAGCATGGTACAACCCCGAATAGCTTTAGTGGGAGATGCTGCCCATGCGTTGCACCCATTAGCGGGTCAGGGTGCAAACCTAGGCTTTACCGATGCCGCAGTGTTAGCAGATGTGCTAGATAAAGCGCAACGTGACCTGGGCAGTTTAAAAGTGTTACGCAAATATGAGCGTGCCAGAGTAGGGGAAACTCAAATTATGCAAAGCGCAATGGATGCATTTGTTGCTGCATTTGGTTCAAGTAATCGAGCAGTAGTGTCAACGCGTAATGCCGCTTTGCGCAGTGTTGATTCAATGCAACCCGTAAAAAAATTCTTCATGAAGCATGCAATGGGCTTGAGTCAGGATAGGCCTACGTACGCACGATAGAAGTCAGAAAGTATTTCGTTTCCTTAAACAAGGGATGAACTAGCAAAATAAAGGGAATCTTGGTTGGAATCTCAAAACCACAGTCTTAAAATGACCGCTAACGACCCAAAGCGGACATTAGAGAGTTGTTAAGCAAAGTGTGATATTAGCTATGAAGTGCCCAAACTGCTCTACTAAAATAACATATCAAGATAAACCAAAAGACGATATGTATGGCGATAAATACGTATGTCCCAATTGCAGTTCAATACTTGCAAGTAATCTTCGAGGAGCTAAATTCTACATATTTTTGTTTATATGGACACCTATAATATTTGGTACAACATCATTGATTACATATTCAATATTAGGTTCGGCTCTAAAAGGGAAAGAAATAATAGGTGATGAGGCTTGTGAAGCCGTAGCATTTGTATTGGCGATAGTTGTAACATTTTACTTTTTTATGAAACAGAATGCTTTAAAGAGGGCGTAATATTACCATCCGTAAATGACCGCTATTGGCCGAAAGCGGACATAATTAAACACGAATAAGGGGAATCTTGGTTGGAAACTCTAAATAACAACTCTAAAATGACTGCTTACGACCCAAAGCGGACATTCAATAAATAGGATTATGAATAATTATGACTAGCAATATTCGCAAAGCTAGATCAACTCTTATTGCACTATTGATGGGTATTTTTATTTTAAATGCGGGACTATTTTATATGGGATATAAGATCAATACTGATAGTCAACCTCAAAAACTAGAGATTTTAAAAGAAAGCATACAGAACAATGAATTTGAGGTATCTAATGAATGGTACATTTCAAAAATAGATAGCATGAAAAGCTATGCTTTAGCATCAGATAAACTAGTTGGTTCTTATAAAATTATGATCGGGACAATGGCTTTACTTAACATTCTGATTGTTTTATTTGTAACGACATATTTGTTGAGATTAATAACAAGCTGAATGACCGCTTATGGCCGAAAGCGGACATTAGCTAAAAAAGGTTTAATTTGATACATCGTCGCTGAT
>CAZVPJ010000173.1:0-3631 GCA_964629035.1 uncultured Thiotrichales bacterium
TTTACAACCAGAATATTGAAAACAAGCAACGAATTTTATCTGGGGATTTTCTAAAAGATGCCAAAAACTAAATTTACCGATACATTTTTTCACGAGTTTGAGGTTGTTAAGGATGTTACACTACCTAAACAATTTACTTTTCCATTTTACTACGAACCTCATAAATTGAGTGTTCTTGCAGCGGAAGATTTGCAGCGGTATTTAGAGACGCAATCCGATTTCAAGCATAATTTTGGCTTACACCCTAAAATGAAAGGCTTGCAAATTGGGAAGATGTTTGGTGTGATGGTGGTACAAAATACCGCTAGAGAAATAGGTTATTTAGCTGCGTTTTCAGGTAAACTTGCAGAGAATAATCACCACAAAGGTTTTGTGCCAACAGTTTATGATACTTTGGATAAAAACGGGTTTTATAAAAAAGGTGAAGCTGAATTGAATAGATTAAATTCTGAGATTGAATTTCTGGAACAAGCACATGAATTTAAGTCTTTAAAATATGATTTAAACGCATCTTACTTAGATTATGATAAGGCATTACTGGACTTAAAAACTTTAATTAAGGCCAAAAAACATGCCCGTAAGTTAGAGCGAGAACAAGCACTTAAGTTATATTCTGAAGACCAATACAAACTGCTTGATGATACGCTAAAACAGCAGAGTATTCATTATAATCTAAGGTTAAGAGATTTAAAAGCGTATTGGAGTAATACTATTGAAACGCTTAAACTAAAAATTAAACACTTTGAAGCTCCAATTGAAGTTTTAAAAGCGAAACGTGCCAAATTATCTGCATCATTACAAAAACGTTTGCATGAGCAATATCGCTTTTTGAACGCTAAAGGAGAAACTAAAGATTTACTAGATATTTTCAAGAATACAGCTTCACCTATGCCACCAGCAGCATCTGGCGAATGTGCTGCGCCAAAATTATTTCAGTATGCTTATGAGTGTGGATTAAAACCAATAGCTATGGCTGAGTTTTGGTGGGGTGCTTCCCCAAAATCTGAGGTTAGAAAGCACAAGCAATTTTATCCATCCTGTAGAAGTAAATGTGAGCCTATTCTTGGGCATATGATGAAAGGTTTGGATGTTGAAAATAATCCAATTTTAGAGGTTAAAAGTCATAATCAACCACTTGAAATTGTTTATGAAGATGACTATTTATTATTGGTTAATAAACCTCATGATTTTTTATCGGTGCCTGGAAAAACAACTTTAGATTCTGTTTACACCAAAATGAAGCAATATTTACCAAATGCCAAAGGCCCTTTGTTGGTGCATAGATTGGATATGTCTACATCTGGTTTATTATTAGTTGCTAAAAATGAAAGAACTTATAAAAAATTGCAAAAGCAGTTTATTGAACGTTCAGTAAAAAAGCGATATGTTGCGGTTTTAGATGGGGAAATTTCTAAAAAAGAAGGTATTATAGATTTGCCATTACGAGTAGATTTAGATAACAGACCGCAGCAATTGGTATGTTATGAACATGGAAAACCTGCTAAAACCAAATATGAGGTGGTTGATGTTGTAGCTGGAAAAACACGTATACATTTTTATCCAATTTCTGGTAGAACACACCAGTTACGGGTGCATGCAGCACATGTTGATGGATTGAATACGCCCATTATTGGTGATGATCTTTATGGTGTAAAAGGAGAGCGTCTATATTTACATGCGGCGCAATTGACGTTTATCCACCCTGTAACGCTTAAAGTTTTAGATATGATTTGTGAGGCGCCTTTTTAGTGCTTTTGTGAAATGATTTACGAATTAAGTATTCATGATTGAGTTGTTTAGGTAAAGTACTATAGTCTTTATTAAGCTTTATCTTAAAAGTTATTGATTTTGTATATTAGATGTTTCTAAGGATAGAGGTTAATAGTGTCAAGAGATATCAAAAAAAAATGAATATGAAATCAAAATTACTTTTAACAGTCTTACTGCTGAACACACTGGTTTGTGTATCTCAAGCTATTGACGTTAGATACAATCAAATAGGGTATTTTAATGATAGAGGTAAAGTGATTAGTCTAGTTGCTAATACCACCTTTTCTCCACAAGCATTTACTGTTTTAGATGCTGATGACAATGTTGTGCTTTCAGGAACTTCAGCTGCTGTAAATTACTGGTCGGACGCCCAAGAGTACGTGTCAAAAATAGATGTGTCATCTATCACTACAGCTGGCACATATAGGCTTCAGGCTGGAGGTGAGGAAGTTTCATTTAATATTGGTGCAGATGTTTACCAAGCCATTTCTGATGCTAGTTTAAAATATTACTATTTCAATAGAGCTTCAACTGCAATTTCGTCAACTTATGGCGGTATTTATGCCAGAAGTATGGGGCATCCAGATACAAGTGTTCGTGTACATAGTTCAGCAGCATCCCCTGCAAGACCTACGAATACTATTATTTCTTCACCAAAAGGATGGTATGATGCTGGTGATTATAATAAATATATTGTAAATAGTGGTATTTCAACATATACGCTTTTAGCAGCTTACGAACATTTTGAAAGCTACTACCAAGCAAAAGCCATAGATATTCCTGAAACTGGTGGAAATTTACCAGACTTATTAGACGAGGTAAAGTGGAATTTAGATTGGATGCTTACAATGCAAGAGCCTTCAGATGGTGGTGTGTATCACAAATTAACTGGATTAAATTTTTCAGGCAGAATAATGCCAAATGCTTATACAGCAACACGATATGTGATAAAGAAAAGTACATCAGCAACTTTAAATTTTGCCGCAGTTATGGCAATGGCTTCACGAATTTATGCAAATTATGAGAGTGAATTACCTGGCTATAGCGATACACTTTTAAGTGCTGCAGAAGCAGCTTACGCTTGGGCTGAGGCAAACCCTACCGATTATTTTACAAACCCTAATGGTGTTAACACAGGTGAATATGGCGATAGCAATGTTAGTGACGAATTTCAATGGGCTGCGGTAGAACTATTTATTACTACAAACAATGTAAATTATAGTAATGATATTGTTGTGTCTAGTATTGGTAATGGTACACCAAGTTGGCAGTATACAGATCCTTTAGCTTTAATTTCAATGTTATATCATGATACTTCATTTCCTTCAAGCACTATTAACACTGCCAGAAGCACATTTATAAGTACTGCGGATGCTTTAAAAAACCAAATAGAAAACTCTGCAATGAATATATCTATGGGAGTTTCTAATTGGGATTATGTTTGGGGTAGTAATAGTGTAGCTGCAAATCAAATTATGCTATTAGTTAGGGCTTACGAAATGACTAATGATGATACATATTTAGATGCTGCATATATTGGTATGGATTATTTATTAGGTAGAAATGGTACAGGCTACTCTTATGTTTCGGGCTTTGGAGAAATTTCACCTGTAAACCCACATCATAGAATATCTGATGCCGATGGTATTGCTGCGCCAATTCCTGGTATGCTATGTGGTGGACCTAATCCTGGACGTCAAGATGGATGTTCTGGATATATAAATACCTCTAATGCGGGTTCGTATGTAGATGATTGGTGCTCTTACGCATCAAATGAAGTAACCATCAATTGGAATGCACCTTTGGCGTATGCATTAAATGCCCTTAATTTTTATCAAAATGGCACTGCATTAAGTACTAA
>CAZVPJ010000174.1:0-3596 GCA_964629035.1 uncultured Thiotrichales bacterium
TTTTCATCTAAAGCAAATAAATTTGAAGGCTTAGCTACACAAGACTCTGCGGTAGAGATGAGTGGTCAGTTAAAGGCACTAGCCGTAAGCTTAATGAAGATCGCTAATGACTTGCGCTGGATGAATTCCGGACCCTTAGCAGGTTTAGGTGAAATTGCACTACCTGCACTACAACCCGGCAGCAGCATTATGCCAGGCAAAGTTAATCCCGTAATACCGGAAGCGGTTGCGATGGTGAGCACACAAGTAATAGGCAATGATACAACTATCACTATGGCGGGGCAGTCAGGTATATTCCAATTAAATGTAATGTTACCTGTAATTGGTTTTAATCTATTGCAAAGCATTCAACTATTAAGTAATTCGTCTAGAATATTAGCGGATAAAGCAATTAAAGATTTCACGGTTAATGAAGATAAGCTTAATGATGCTTTGTCCAAGAATCCTATTTTAGTGACCGCCATGAATCGAGTTATTGGTTATGAAAAAGGTGCGGCCATAGCAAAAGAAGCCTATAAGTCTGGTCGACCTGTGTTTGATGTAGCGAAAGAAATGACTGATTTGAGTGATGACCAAATCAAGAAGCTTCTCGACCCTGCCGCATTAACCAAAGGTGGAATTCACGAGGCTTAATGCCACTATATAATGAACTTTATTCATAACTGGCAAAATTATGCCTTGTCGGTTGTGGTGTGTGTTGCCTTAGTGGTTATCATTTTCGCCATAAAAAGGCTCTTTCAGACGAGAGGTATTCAAAAAGAAAACAAAAGCATCCTCGGTCTCATACTAATAGTCTTCGTTTTAATTTCGCTTTTCATAGCTTTTATATTTTTAATACTCACTAGCTCGCTGGAACCTGTTCATTATTTCTTGGCATTCAGTGCATACATAACGGCCATCTTCATAAGGCTAACGGCCAAATCTAACCATGAACTTATCGTTAACCTAAGCAAAACCGAAGCTTTAGAGCATTATAATGCTACGCATGACGAATTGACGGGTTTATCTAATCTAACGTTCTTTAAAGAACAGTTAGAAAACATACTAAGTGTCTCAAGAAGAGATGATGATGAATTTGCGTTACTGATTATCGGTTTAAACCGGTTTAAAGTAATTAATGAAACTTTGGGTTATTTTGTAGGCGATGTGATTTTGCAAGAAATTGCAAATCGTATTCGCGCATCACTGCGAAAAACCGATTTAATCGCACGACTAAGCGGGGACGAATTTGCTGTATTGATTAATCCAATGTCAGCACAAGATCATATACAAGCGATTGCTAAAAATATAGCGGTAGCTATCCAAGAACCTCTTGCTGTCGAAGGCAAACCCACCGATGTGGGCGTTTCAATAGGCGTGGCCATATACCCTCAACATGCGTCAAACAGTATTGATTTAATCGAAAAGGCAACCAGCTCTCTGATCGCTGCAGAGAAGAGTGGTGAACCCATAGTGGTGTATGACATTGGATCCATAGATCAGGATTTAGCAGATATACAAATTATTGGCATGTTGCAGCGTGCCATTCAGGAAGAGCAGTTAACGATTTTATATCAACCTCAAGTTCGTTTGAATGATGAAAAAATCATATCGGCAGAGGCTTTAATTCGTTGGCAGCATCCTGGTTATGGATTATTGGACCCGGGTAAGTTTATTCCCTATGCAGAAAAAGCAGGGCTAATCTATGAAATTAATCTTTGGTTACTAAAAAATATAACAAACTTGTTAGTTGAATGGCATGAAGAAACTATCAATATACCCATTGCAATGAATATCACAGCTCATGGTTTTCTCAATAAAGACTTCCAGGTTGCACTCAATAATCAGATACATCGTTATCCTTGGTTAACGGGAGCACTTAAAATTGAATTAACTGAAACCTCAAGTATCAATAATGTAGAGGAAATTCGTAATTCAATGATCACCTATAAAAAAATGGGGATAGCGTTTAGTCTTGATGACTATGGAACCAAGCATGCTTCACTTGAATATCTAAAGAAATTACCTTTCGATGAGTTAAAAATAGATCAATCATTTATGATCAATGCTGAATCAGACCAAGATAGTCGTGCGATTATCAAACATGCAAAAGATATTGCGGAACAATTAAGGTTAACTACTACAGCTGAAGGGATCGAGACGCTAGAAGTGTTAGAAATTGCAAAAGAATATGGTATAGATAAAGGGCAAGGATATTACTTTAGCTCTGCAATTCCAGCTGGTAAGTTAAAGAAAAAGATTTGCTAATGTTTGACGATAAAAATATCAAACACATCGTTGTTGAGTCACCTTTTTTTCAGAGAATGAATGGCTAACACGGTAGTACTAATTTGGTTAAGATAAAGTAATCTTGAGTTAATGATTTAAAACTTTATGGGTATATTTGAGCGTTATCTCACTTTATGGGTGGGCTTGTCTATTTTGACCGGTGTCATTGCTGGAAATTTAATTCCAGGTGTTTTTCATATTATTGCTAACGCAGACTTTGCGAATGTCAATTTAGTAGTTGCAGCGCTAATTTGGGTAATGATTTACCCAATGATGTTACAGATTGATTTCACTGCAATAAAAGATATTGGTAAAAAACCAAAAGGTATTATTTTAACAATTATCGTGAACTGGTTAATTAAGCCATTCACTATGGCTGCATTAGGATGGTTATTTTTTAAAGTATTCTTTGTTAATTATGTTGACCCACAATCAGCTAATGAATATATCGCAGGCATGATATTGCTGGGTGTTGCACCTTGTACCGCTATGGTCTTTGTTTGGAGTCAGCTCACTAAAGGTGATCCTAATTATACGTTATTACAAGTATCTATTAATGATCTCATTATGATATTTGCATTTGCTCCAATCGCTGCATTTTTGCTTGGAGTAAACAATATCGAAGTACCTTGGCACACATTGCTCGTTTCTGTTCTTTTGTATGTATTATTGCCACTAGTTGCGGGTGTGTTAACACGTCAAGCATTAAAGAACGATGAAGGCGAGCAACAGGTATCTTCTTTAGTCCAATATTTAAAACCATGGTCGATAATAGGATTGCTTGCAACAGTAGTGATCTTGTTTGGATTGCAAGCAGAAAAAATCATCAGCCAACCATTTGTAATCGTATTAATTGCGATTCCATTAATTATTCAGACATATGGAATTTTTATGATTGCTTATGGCGCAGCGAAAGCTATTCGTTTACCGCATAACATCGCAGCGCCTGCATGTTTGATTGGGACTTCTAATTTTTTTGAATTGGCAGTAGCGGTTGCAATATCTTTGTTTGGACTTAATTCGGGTGCCGCATTAGCGACGGTGGTGGGTGTATTGGTTGAAGTGCCAATTATGTTAACGCTTGTTGCAATAGCAAACCGAACCAAGCGTTGGTTTTAAGCTTGAGCCAGAATTATTTAAGTGGCTTTTTTTACTCGAATTCGGTTGCCTTCTACATCTGTATAATTTAGATTCACCATAGCGGCCTTCGCTTCACCAATTTTTGGCATTTCTACAAAACCAAAGCCTTTTGAGGTGCCTGCTTTTTCATCCATAACTAGATTGCATGACTGTATTGTGCCGTATTCACTAAACATGGCTCTAAGTTC
>CAZVPJ010000175.1:0-3588 GCA_964629035.1 uncultured Thiotrichales bacterium
AAACTAACCAGTGCGCGATATTGTTTATCTGGAACCGCTTTTTTCTCATAATTACCGATTATGCAAACTCCCAACCCACGAAAATTTCTATCCGCATTATTCCCTGAAACATGCATACCCCATAACTTAAAATCATTCCGCAAGTCACTCGCGACCTCACCCATTCCCAAGCCGTTACCGTTTCCAATAATGAAGTGATACGGAATCGCATCGATAGGATCACCCGCTTGTCTTTGACGGTGTACTTTCTGTAAAAACTCAATATTGCCGAAATTCCCCGCACTATGGTGCACCACAATATATTCCCAACGATTCGCCCAATAAAACCCCGCAGCCCCAAAAGCACCAAGCAAAACAGAAGAACGAATTAGAAATTTACGACGATTCATTCATATGAATCTAATACATAAATCTGTCAAAAATATGTAACCAAAATGCAAATTTAGAATGAGCGTAGGGAAAAACAGGAAATTAACTTTAATTTCAATATATTTGTGTCTGACCTTACGTGCGAATCACTTCGTAACGTAGACGAAGTGCATTTTCATTAAGTGGCTTAGATTCTAAAAGTTTCAATTGAGGCGCATCGATTGCATCACCAAACATAGGCAAGCCCTCACCAAACGCGACGGGATGTAAGTCCATCACAATATTGTCAATTAATCCTTCACTCATGAATGCATGAGCTACCGCACGACCCCCTCCGATAATCGCTTCTTCAACGTTAGCGTCTTCTAGCATTTTTAATGCTTCTTTTGGGGATGTAGCTTGTTCCCAACCCGTGCCGTTCAAATCAAGTTCTTTAGATGAAAGCACAATTTTATGTTTTGGATGCAACGCAGCACCCATTTCAGGATTATTCACCTGCTCAAAAGAGCTTCGGCCCGCAATCACGTTACCGGTATCGTTAACTAGCGAACACCATTCTTCCCAAGCACCTTCAGGAAACATTGGGATGCCCTGCTTGTCAGCAATCATTCCGTCAATTGAAACGGATAGAAAAAGAGTTGTTTTCATAGTGTTCTCCTAAATAATAAACATTAAAAGTGTAAATCTAGTAATTATTTTTCCTGCAATACTGTTAATGATTTTTTAAAAAGCGGCATTGCGATGTAAGAAATGATCGGCACGATGATCGCAAGCGAAATTACCGTCACGAAAAAATGACTTTTAGTCAAATTTTGATTTACCCATGGTGGAATGTAATAAACCAATGGCACTAATATTATGAACGTAAAAATCGCTATTGCATGTTGATTCGTTGAATTCATTGTACTTGTCCTGTGTGAATAACGATTAACTGTACATCTTCACTTGCTTTAAATGTAAGTGAGTTGCCTCGAATTAAATCACCATCTTGTACTTGTTCATTATTAGCCGTTCCTATTCCACATGTGATGTACAATACAAATGCACCCTCCACTTTTATTTGTTGTCCGTTACTAAGCAAACCCACATCCATTTTTGTTTTTGATGCAAAATTATTACCATTATTTTCTTCGCCGCCATAGATGCGCGTAAGTTCTCCAGCAACTGGTTGATAAACTTTATAACCAGCAGGTTGGCCTGCAACTTCAGGCAAAGCCCACAGTTGTATTAACCGATTCCAATTATCATCTGGATTAATTTCATTATGTGAGAATCCTTCTCCACCTGCGCGTTGCACTTGTACATCGTTACGAGACAAATCTTTTCCGTTCTCCAATGAACCCTCATGCTTAATATTTCCATCAACCATTAAAGAGATGACATCTATTTCATGATGACTGTGCATATGCGTTTCACCATGTGGCATAAAACGAGCATCGGCGAGGTATACAAAACTTTCTAAACCCGGCCAGCTACCGTCATCGTTTCCTTGCGGGCCAAAAATTTCTGGGTCTTTGATCAGACGATGCTCTTTTAACCCTGCGAATCCGCCTTCGTGCAAACTGTCTCTTTTTAAAATTTCCATAACCTTCTCCAAAAATTTTTAGGCAACTTGCGTGGTTGCAGGATTAGAAGCTTCAAGCACACTATTCACAGCAGTGATTAGTTGACTG
The DNA here is from genome assembly GCA_964629035.1 of uncultured Thiotrichales bacterium. Classification (GTDB taxonomy): domain Bacteria; phylum Pseudomonadota; class Gammaproteobacteria; order UBA4575; family UBA4575; genus JABDMD01. The sequence continues at coordinate 2,043 of CAZVPJ010000175.1, forward strand.
TTAATTTCAGTATTCGTGATTCGACCCTGCTCCATATCAAAATTGTCATAGAAGCTGGGTACTGCAAGACTGGCTTTTACCACGCCATCAAAGTAAGGGGTGGATGTTGTCGCTGCGTTTAAAACATTGGCGCCACCACCTGGGCCAGGTGAAGTTGCAAGTAAAACCATTGGCTTGTTTTGAAAAACTTTTTGATTGATGCGTGATGCCCAGTCAAAGATATTTTTATACGCCACGGTATATGACCCATTGTGTTCAGCAAAAGAAATCATCAAGACATCACTGTCACCAATCTTGTCTAGAAATTTCTTTGCCAACTCGGGCTGGCCGAGTTGTACTTCTCTGTCTTCACTAAATAAGGGCAACTCATAATCATTGATGTCGAGTATCTCGGTTTTTGCATCTTGATCATTCTTGGCAAGCAGACTGGCAGCGTATTGAACCAAATGGTTATTAATGGACTTTGTGCTACTGGTTGCTGCGAACGCGAGTATCTTCATGTTGTTTTCTCCGAATAACTGGCTTGTTTTAGCCAGTACAGCTGGCTAAGGCCGATTAAATTGATAACTTGAAAAAATGATATATTGTTCACATATGTGGATAAATATGGTAAATAGAAATACATTATTTCCATATGAGCAGTAATAGAGTGAAAAATGGCCCAGAAAGTCGTTAAAACAGATGTATTAGACGGGATGGCGGTATTTGTCGGCGTAATTAATGCCGGCTCTTTTACGGCTGCGGCACGTGCCTTGGGGCATTCCACCTCTTATATCAGTAAAGAAATCACTCGACTCGAAAAGCGCCTGGGTAGCCGCTTGCTCAATCGCACTACACGTACCATCAGCCTTACTGACACGGGTCGGGCATTTTACGAACGCTCAAATCAGATTGTGAATGACGCTGAAAACGCCGAGCGTTCCATTAACCAATTACAAGAAAAGCCAAGTGGCTTACTACGCATTAATGCACCAGGAAGTTTTGGTACAAATTACTTGCTTGATGTTTTGCCGCAATTCATGCATCGCTATCCTGAGGTCAAACTAGAAGTGGAGTTTAATGACCGGCTTATTGATGTAGTGGCAGAAGGTTATGACGTCGTTATTCGTGTTGATGCGATTAAAGACAGCAATCTGGTAGCACGTAAATTTACATCATCTAAAAATGTAACCGTAGCATCGCCGGATTATCTAAAACGTAAAGGCTATCCAACAAAGGCTGAAGATTTAGTGAATCATGATTGTGTTGCCTATTCGTTATTACCAACACCAACACTATGGACTTTTCATAAAGACGGAGTACGTACCAATGTAACCGTTGATCCACGCGCAATGTGTAACAGCTCTATCATTGAAGTTGCGATGGTTGTGAATGGAATTGGTATTACTCGTTTACCCCTGTTTACTTGCAAAAAGGAAGTCGATAACGGCGACTTGAAAGTGATATTAGATGATTACGATGAAATAACACATGATGTGTATGCCGTATATCCGCATCGACAATACCTCACCGCGAAAGTACGCGCCTTTGTAGATTTTTTGGTTGA
>CAZVPJ010000176.1:0-3545 GCA_964629035.1 uncultured Thiotrichales bacterium
CTGGTTGGCGGACACTGCATTGGTGTAGACCCGTACTATCTAACCTACAAAGCGCAAGAAATTGGTTATAACCCAGAAATTATTCTTTCAGGCCGCCGAATAAATGACGGCATGGGTCCGCATGTAGCCGAGAGTGTCATTAAGCTGATGCTTAAAAAGAAGCTACAAGTGGTCGATGCAAAAATACTTATTCTTGGCTTTACGTTCAAAGAAAACTGCCCGGATATTCGTAACACTCGTGTAATCGACATTGTGAATGAATTTGGTAATTATCATTCAAAAGTTGATGTTTATGATCCTTGGATAGATATTGAAGAAGCCAATGAGGAATATAATGTGTCTTTCTTATCAGAACTTCCATCTACAAAGTATGATGCCGTCATACTTGCAGTTAATCATGACGAGTTTAAATCACTAGGTGCAGACAACATCCATGCACTAGGAAAAGATAATCATGTGCTGTTTGATGTAAAGAATGTATTACCTAAAGACCAGGTAGATGGGCGCCTTTAATCGAGCCATCAAACCTTCACTAAACTTCTGTATAATTATCACTATTCAACTAAAGTAAAAATATATTATGAAAGTTGCTGTCACTGGCTCTGCCGGATTTATTGGCTCAAATGTTTCCATGCATCTACTCGAACGTGGAGATGAAGTTTTAGGTATTGATAACCTCAATGATTATTATGATGTTAATTTGAAGCTAGGCCGTCTCGAAAGAGTCAAAGCCTATGAAAAGTTCACAGAGGCTCGCATCAACCTGGAAGACAAAAATGCGATTTCTGATGCAATCTCTACATTCAAACCACAACGTGTAATAAACCTAGCCGCACAAGCTGGCGTTCGGTATTCAATCGAAAATCCATCTGCTTATGTGGACACCAACTTAGTTGGATTTTGTAATATATTAGAAGCGTGTCGCCACCATGGCGTTGAACATCTTGTGTATGCATCCAGTAGCTCAGTATACGGCGCTAATACTAAAATGCCTTTTTCGGTTCACCAGAACGTTGACCATCCCTTAAGCTTATATGCAGCCACCAAAAAAGCGAATGAACTCATGGCGCATGTATATAGCAACCTATATGGCTTACATACTACTGGCTTAAGATTTTTTACCGTGTATGGCCCATGGGGCCGACCTGATATGGCTTTGTTTTTATTCACCAAAAACATATTAGCCGGAAAGCCCATTGATGTTTTTAATTATGGCAATCACCGCAGAGATTTCACCTATATCGACGATATCGTCGAAGGCGTGATTCGAACGCTTGATCACTTGCCTGAAAAAAATGAATCGTGGGATAGCGACGCACCCGATAGCGCTTCCAGTTTTGCGCCATACCGTTTATATAATATCGGCAACAATGCACCCGTTGAGCTCAGTCACTATATCGAAGTGCTTGAAGATTGCCTTGGCAAGAAAGCAGAACGTAATCTATTGCCTTTACAGCCCGGCGATGTTCCTGACACCTACGCTAATGTCGAAGCGTTAGTGCAAGATGTTGATTATAAACCAGAAACTACCGTTGAAGTCGGCATCAAAAACTTCGTTGAGTGGTATAGAGAATACTATAAAGTTTAGTCATCAAGCCTATCTCAATATTTTTTGGGCCAGACGTAATACCTGGCTTTACCCATCGCCAAATAATCATCCTTGTTGAATAACAGTGGCTTATGTATCATTCCCCTATTGAATTTACTGTTATGCCAGTAAATAACTGATTTTTAGCAGAATATTTTATTGTTGTTTTGCTATAAAACCTACAACTAGGAGAATGTATTCAATGCAACTAGTTAACATCCTACTTACCGTGGGCTTAATCGTATTAGTGTCCGGTATTACCGTTCTTGCCCTTTGTGCTGTAATTGCATCATCACGTTCTGAACAGGTTTCACTAGCGGGTCTTAAGTCGTCAAACCACGAAGAGCGGCGTAAAAATTCAACTTGTAGTTTTCCTGTAACGTGCGCAGATGGAACCATGGTTTATTTTGATCGCCGCCTGCAAACGTAACACTTAAAAATGTAAAGCCCGAAAACGTAAAGCCTGAACACGTAGTGAATGTTCTTCATCCATGACTTAATTCAAAGTCACGCATAAAATCAAGCAGCCTCTCGACACCTTGGGCAGGCATAGCGTTGTACAAACTAACACGCATACCTCCCACTGAACTGTGTCCACGCAAGCCTAGCAAATTATTTTTATCAGCATGAGAGAGAAATTTATCATGCAAATTACTACTTTTAAGCTTAAATGGGATATTCACATTTGAACGGAATTTTTGATCTATTTTATTGACATATATTTCACTTGTGTCAATCAAATCATACAAGGACTTTGAATTACGTTGTCCACGATTATATATTTCTGCAACACCGCCTTCAGATTTAAGCCAAGCCAGCATTAAACCTAAAACATAGATTGCAAAAGTCGGAGGAGTATTAACCAATGATCCTGCCTCGTAGCTATTTTTAAAATCAAACACCCCAGGCACATTTTCTGGAACACCATCTAGCAATTCTTTTTTTACAATCACTACACACAACCCCGCTACGCCTAAATTTTTCTGGGCGCTAGCGTAAATTAAACCAAAATCTTTCACTTCAGTAGGTCGCGTTAGAATGGAAGACGTCATATCACAAAATAGGTTTGAGTCCTTATGGGTAAAATCACTCATTCCAGCTACATCATTCATAACACCACTAATCGTCTCATTTTCACAATAATGAATATAGCTCGCTTGCTTACTCAACCCCCACTGATCAATAGACTTAACCGATATTTTTTCTAAACCTTCAAGCGCTTTGATTTCATTTACATTTGAAAATTTTCTTGCTTCAGTACATGCCTTTTGAGACCAGTGACCCGTACAAACATAGTCAGCCATTTTACCCAAATGCATAAAGTTCATAGGTAGCATTGAATATTGGGCTGTGGCTCCGCCATGCAAAAATAAAACAGCATAGTCATCTGGCACGCCCATCAATTCGCGCAACAAACTTTTTGAGGAATTCATTATTTCACTAAATTCATCGCTGCGATGTGATAACTCTAGAACAGATAAACCTGTATTCTGATAATCAATGAGTTCATTTTTGATAGTATCCAAAACAACCTTCGGCAAGGTTGCTGGTCCTGCGCCAAAATAGAAGGTTTCTTGCATATCAATACTATATCGGGATATTTTTAAAAAGGATCGCGCTTACTGGGAACAGAATTAAATAACCTACTAGGCAGATTATAAAATTAACTTGGATTGTATGGTTTTATATCTGGCTTTTATGTTTCGTCTTTTTGGCCTTCTTCTGAGCTTTCTTGACTACCAGCATCTTCAGTACCTTCAATCTCGGGCACATCATCATCTTGAGATAAATTCTCGATACGTTCCACTTCAACCAAGCGCTCATCTTCAGAGAGGCGGATTAACCTAACACCTTGCGTATTACGACCCATTTGCGAAACATCTTTAACAGGCGTTCTCACCAGCGTTCCACTATCTGTTATCAACATAATTTCATCATCATCTGCTACAGCAACTGC
>CAZVPJ010000177.1:0-3514 GCA_964629035.1 uncultured Thiotrichales bacterium
CCATGGGTGGGCAGACTGCATTAAATTGTGCATTAGATTTAGATCGTGAAGGCGTTTTAGAAAAGTATTCAGTCGAAATGATTGGTGCGAAAAAAGAAGCCATCGATATGGCAGAAGATCGTGAATTATTCCGTAAAGCAATGGAAGAAATTGGCTTGAAGTCTGCGCGTTCTGCTATCGCACACAGTTTAGAAGAAGCGATTCAGCAACAGCCTAGTTTAGGTTTTCCAACCGTAATTCGTCCGTCTTTTACAATGGGTGGAAGTGGTGGAGGCATTGCATATAACCTCGAAGAATTTAAAGACATCATTGCGCACGGATTAGACCTGTCTCCAACCAGTGAAGTATTACTTGAAGAGTCTTTGTTGGGTTGGAAGGAATATGAAATGGAAGTGGTGCGTGATAGAAACGACAACTGCATCATTATCTGTTCAATAGAAAACTTTGATCCAATGGGTGTGCATACGGGTGATTCGATTACCGTAGCTCCCGCACAAACGTTAACGGATAAAGAATATCAAATCATGCGTAATGCCTCGCTTGATGTGCTGCGTAAAATTGGCGTAGATACCGGTGGGTCAAATGTCCAGTTTTCTATTAACCCAGTAGATGGTCGCATGGTGATTATCGAAATGAATCCCCGGGTTTCTAGATCATCTGCATTGGCTTCTAAAGCAACTGGATTTCCTATTGCTAAAGTGGCTGCAAAACTTGCAATTGGGTATACGCTGGATGAGTTGCAAAATGAAATTACGGGTGGCGCAACACCTGCTTCATTTGAACCCAGTATAGATTATGTAGTAACAAAAATTCCGCGTTTTACTTTTGAGAAGTTTCCACAAGCAAAAGCAAAGTTAAGTACGCAAATGAAATCGGTTGGTGAAGTGATGGCGATCGGCCGTACTTTTCAAGAGTCGTTTCAGAAAGCATTGCGTGGTCTGGAAGTTGGTGTTGATGGCTTGGATCCTATGCACGAAACATACGATGAAGAAAGCCTGATTGAGTTGGCTTCTGAATTACAAGAGCCCGGTCCCAATCGTGTTTGGTATGTAGCGGACGCAATGCGTTTGGGTCAGAGTAATGAAGAATTATTTGAATCTACATCGATTGATCCTTGGTTTCTTGCGCAATTAAAACAGTTGATCGATATGGAAGCCGATATAGCTTCAATGAAGTTAGTCTCCATAGATGCACAAGTGATGCGAAAAATTAAACGTAAAGGATTTTCGGATCGAAGAATATCAACACTTCTTGGCTGTAGAGAAAAAGAAGTGCGTGAGAAACGTAATGACTTGGCGGTGCATCCAATCTATAAGAGAGTCGACACATGTGCAGCAGAGTTTTCCACCAACACAGCGTATATGTATTCAAGTTATGACGAAGAATGCGAAGCTGAGCCGAGCAATAACAAGAAAATAATTGTTTTAGGCGGTGGCCCAAATCGCATTGGCCAGGGTATTGAATTTGATTATTGCTGTGTTCATGCAGCCTTTGCGATGCGCGAAGATGGTTATGAAACCATCATGGTAAATTGCAATCCTGAAACAGTCTCTACAGATTACGATACTTCCGATCGGCTTTATTTTGAGCCTCTTACCTTGGAAGATGTTTTAGAAATTGTCCGTATTGAAAAGCCATATGGCGTTATTGTGCAGTTTGGCGGTCAAACGCCGCTAAAACTTGCACAAGATCTAGAAGCAGCTGGTGTGCCAATTGTGGGTACCAGTCCAGATTCCATCGACCTTGCTGAAGATCGCGAACGCTTTTTGCAATTAGTGAATGACTTAAAGTTACTTCAACCCCCTAACGCGACTGCGACGAGCACGGATGCCGCCGTCAATGCAGCAGACAACATTGGGTATCCGGTTGTAGTGCGTCCTTCTTATGTTTTAGGGGGTCGTGCAATGGAGATTGTTTACAATCGTGCAGATCTAGAACGTTATATGCGTGAAGCGGTTAAAGTATCTAATGATGCGCCAGTATTAATTGATCATTTTCTTGATAATGCAGTTGAAGTTGATCTTGATGCGATATGCGATGGCGAAGACGTTTTGATTGGCGGGATCATGCAGCATATCGAGCAAGCGGGTATTCATTCAGGGGATAGTGCATGTTCGCTGCCTCCTTATAACTTGAGCGAAGAAGTCAAAAAGGTAATGCGAGCACAAGCGCGTCAATTAGCGCTTGCCTTGCAAGTAAAAGGTTTAATGAATATTCAGTTTGCGATTAAAGATGAGAAGGTTTATTTAATTGAAGTTAATCCACGTGCTTCACGAACGGTGCCTTTTGTTTCGAAAGCTATAGGTCAACCATTAGCTAAGATTGCGGCGCGTTGCATGGTTGGAAAAACACTTAAGCAACAAGATGCTACAAAAGAAATCACCCCTAAATATTTTTCAGTAAAAGAAGCGGTTTTTCCTTTTATTAAATTCCTGGGAGTGGATCCAATTTTAGGCCCGGAAATGAAATCTACAGGCGAGGTGATGGGTGTAGGGGATTCCTTTGGCGAGGCTTATGGTAAGTCACAATTAGCTGCAGGTGCTGAATTTCCATTATCGGGTTCCGTGTTATTGAGTGTTCGAAAAGAAGATAGAATTCATGCCACTCAGATTGCAAAACAATTACAGAATTTAGGGTTTAAGATTGTTGCAACCAAAGGTACAGCTAGAGCGATCTCTGAAAAAGGTATTGATTGTCTAGAGGTGAATAAAGTCAGAGAAGGTAGGCCCCATATTGTTGATATGATTATAGATGGTAAAATTGACTTAATCGTGAATACCACTGAGGGTAAACAAGCCATTGCTGATTCGTTTACAATTAGAAGAGAAGCGCTACAACATAAAGTTTGTTACACCACGACAATAGCAGGGGCATGGGCGCTTAAGGATGCTATAGAAACTAAAGATCATTATCAGGTGTACCGATTGCAAGATTTACATAAGCAGATAAAACATTAATTTATTTTATAAAATTAACTTAATCAATTTATACATAATTATTTATTTGGTCGGCGTGCAATATGAATAGAGTTCCATTAACGGTTAAGGGTGCAGAGAAGTTACGTTCTGAATTGGACGAGCTTAAGAATGTTAAACGACCTCAAATTATTGAGGCAATTGCCACGGCGCGTGCGCATGGAGATCTTAAAGAAAACGCAGAATACCATGCAGCAAGAGAACAACAATCATTTGCTGAAGGACGTATTAAAGAAATTGAAGGAAAACTTTCTAACGCTGAAATTATTGATGTTACAAAAGTGAATGCAAATGGTCGCGTTGTATTTGGTACAACCGTAGTGTTAGCAGATGAAGAGAGTGGAGATGAAGTAACCTATAAAATAGTAGGTGAGGATGAGGCAGATATTAAACAGAACATGATTTCAGTAACGTCTCCAATTGCGCGAGCGATGATTGCTAAAGAAGAAGGTGACTTGATTGTTGTTGAAGCTCCGGCTGGCAATAAAGAATACGAGATAGTTGAAGTTCGTTATGAGTGAGCCCTTATTGCCATTATT
>CAZVPJ010000178.1:0-3482 GCA_964629035.1 uncultured Thiotrichales bacterium
AGAAATAATTTCAATGTTTTATATTGCATCGTCCTTGATGCAAATATTTTGAGATTCCCGTATTACTTATATTTACTGGAAAAATGATTCCATAAAATGTAAACGACGATGATGCCGATAATGAGGTACACAGGGTTATAAAGTACATGCTGCAGTTCATCCATGGGTAATGCTCCTTCAACAAAGCTAGTGCGCTTTGTAATGCAATGAGTGATGACACGTGATGTGTCTCGTGTAGATACCCTTTTTTGGGTTAGTCTGAGAAGTAGCGTAAGAGGTGAATGTTCTAAACGTTATCAATAAACGTTCAAGATATTCAAAGATACGCCGCCTAGCAGGCGGGTCCATTATTAGATAAATAGTATGTACACTGTATAGCGTAACTATAGCTTTAGCAATTAGCTGTATAGTTTGTTAAATAATGAAGACACGTATATGAAAACCATCGCTATTTTTGCTGATGTGCAAAACATTTATTACACCACTCGGGATACATATCAGCGCCAATTTAATTACCGCGCACTTTGGAAGCAATTAAGTTTGGAAGGTAAGATTGTTATAGCTAATGCTTATGCCACACAAAAAGGCGATGATAAACAACATAAATTTCAAAAAGCCCTCGAGCATATTGGCTTTAATGTAAAGCTAAAACCTTATATACAACGTAGTGATGGCTCTGCAAAAGGTGACTGGGATGTAGGTATTACTATTGATGTAATGGAACAGGCTAAGGAGGTGGATATTGTAGTGTTGTTATCAGGTGATGGTGATTTTGATCTTTTATTAGAATACGTTAAAACAAATTATGGTGTGATCGCGAAAGTGTATGGTGTGCCTGGACTGACTGCAAAAACCCTTATCGAGGCTGCTAGCGTATTTCACCCGATCGAAGAAGATCTACTGCAGTAGATCTGCTGCACTCAGGCCTGTTGAAAAGACCTGTTGAATAATATTTAGTGTGCTGCCGAGCAGCTAGAAGTGTGAATAGATTTAGTAGTGAGTGCGTTAATGACATGTCCAGTAGCATGAATGATGCCGCCTATGATGGTTAAAATAGTTTCGCCTTTGTGAGAAATGATTTGTTGTGTAATCAGTGGTTCAGCGAATACGGCTACTACTACTAAAATCGATAAACCTATACCACCTACTATTATTGGCAAGATTTTTTTGTGGCATCGATAGCCCATTACTAAAGCAACAAGGCTAACGGGAATGATGAAGATCAGGATGAACTGATGGAACCAGAATTCGTGCATGGCATTTCCATGATCGACCGTTGCCATTAAAAGGGGTGTTACGCTAGCTGCAATGGGGAACACTACACAGTGAATAGCACACAAGCTGGATAGAGCGATCGCAAAGCGGTCAAAGGTTTCGTGTTGCATCGTGTTGTTTTTATTATTGTTATGGTTTTGTTTTTTATTTATGTTTTTTTAGTTTTTTATTAACGGTTTATACGTGCATCGACAGGTCCTTAGGATTGGGCGCATTGTGAGCAAGTACCATGTACCTCTACGTTAACTAAGCTGGGGGTGAAGCCTTGTTTTTTGCTTATCTCGGTTAGTGTTTTATTGATCTTCGGTTCACTGAGTTCTTCAACTTCATTGCATTGGTCACATATTAGGAATTTACTGTCTGAAGACTCATGATCGTTGTTGCAGCCAATATAAGCATTTTGACTTTCAATGCGATGTATCAAATTGTTTTCGATTAAAAAATCTAAGGCTCGATATACCGTCGGAGGTTTTTCTATAAAATTTTCTGAACTAAGTTGTGCGAGCAGATCATAAGCCTTGATAGGTTTATGACTCTTCCAAATAAGTTGCAAAACTTTTTTACGGATAGGCGTAAGCCGACATTGATTGTTCAGGCAGATTTGTTCTGCTTTACGGATAGCCTCTTTAATACACTGGGTATGTTGATGTCTTTTCCACATACCTCGATGTTATAGTATAACATTGTTCAGCACAAACTGATTGCTCAAAAGTGTGACGTCGAATAACGATGTGGCTCCGCTTATCGCTTTACGGGTTATTTCGCTTTAGATATTTGTGACTTAGTAATTTATGGGATGTTAGTGATGTGCTTGGGCTGGCTTTGGACTATACGACTGCGATGATATGACTGTGCTTGTTTGTTACTTAACCGGTCTACGAAACATCAGGCACATCACTGACTTACCTCTGGCACATCTTGGGCACTTATCAGGTCGATTCCTGATCAAGACAATCGAGATAATTCAGGATAATTTCAGGCTGGGACGATTTTAATTGTCGGGGTTAATTATTTGGGCGGAGGTTTACCGTGTGCCGTATACGACAATCGTTTTGCCATGTGCCGAGATTAAACCTTGCTGCTGAAGTTCTTTTAGTACGCGTCCAGCCATCTCACGCGAGCACCCTACAATTTTTGCAATCTCTTGTCGCGTAATGCGAATTTGCATGCCTTCTGGGTGAGTCATGGCATCGGGCTGCTTGGCTAAATCAAGTAAAGTGTGTGCAACACGGCCGGTGACATCCAGGTATGCAAGATCAATTACTTTTTGGCTGGTATCTCGTAAACGCTTGGCAAGCTGTCCCGCCATATGCATTAATATATCCGGGTCGGTTTGTACCAACTCACGAAATTTAGAATATTGAATTTCAGCAACATCACATTGCTCTTTGGCGATAACCAATGCACTGCGTTCATTTTCTGCAAACAGTCCCATCTCCCCAAAGAAATCACCTTTGTTGAGATATGCCAGGACCATTTCATGACCCGTATCATCTTCCAGCATGATCTTTACAGAACCATGTGTGATGTAATACAAAGTATTGGATGGGTCGCCCGCGTGAATAATGCGATTACCAGAGGCATAACGCTTTGTATGGCAATGTTCTAAAAATCGGTCCACAACGGGTTCCTGTATAAGTACTGCTGGATTAGGATTATTCAAGTTCAAGTTCAGAAATTGTTATTTTAAGTAGTCTATGTCAGATAACTTACTGATGTCGATAGTAAAAAGGATCAAACGGTAGTAATGCAAGTACGAATCAAGTGGTTAGCGCAACGAAGCTTTCAGGCTGAAACGGGCAGTGGGCATACATTAATGATGGATGGTCCACCTGAGCATGGTGGTCAAAATACCGCCGCGCGTCCCATGGAGATGGTATTAGTGGGTTTGGGAGGGTGTAGTGCTTTTGACGTGGTCGAAATTCTCGAAAAATCCAGACAAAAAGTAAATGATTGCCAGATTCAAATTGACGCAGAGCGAGCCGATGAAGTGCCTGCAGTATTTACAGAAATTCACATGCATTTCATTATTGCTGGTCAAGAATTAAACGAAAAGCACGTGAAACGAGCAGTTGAGCTATCGGTTGATAAGTACTGCTCGGTTGCCAAGATGATGCGTCCCAATGTAAGCATTACATTTGATTACCAAATTACGGAAGGGTAAGTGTAAATCAAAACCTTTCTTGTTTGATTTCCTGGTTTGATTT
>CAZVPJ010000179.1:0-3449 GCA_964629035.1 uncultured Thiotrichales bacterium
ATTACTGATCCTGTTAATGGTGTAACGGTCCCTATCGTAAGTCAATTCTTATCTATATCCGCAACATTATTGTTTTTAGCTTTAGATGGGCACTTAGCGCTTTTGAATATGTTATTCGATAGCTTTACCTATATTCCTATAGGTCATTCATTTCAACATCAAAATGCTTTATGGGGAGTGGTGTCATGGGCAAGTAATATGTTTTCAGGTGCATTAATGGTTGCAATACCTGCAATTACGGCATTGTTAATAGCTAACTCTGCTTTAGCATTAATGACACGTGCAGCACCTCAATTAAATGTATTTTCAGTTGGATTTCCCATTACGATTATACTTGGACTCATTGTCATAGCATTGACATTGCCGAGTATGGCAATTGTTTTTCAAAGTTTATTAAACTCCGCATTTGAAAAAATGCCTCTTATTAGATAATAGAAGGCATAAATGTCAGATAAAGCGCAACAACAAGATAAAACACAAGAACCTACGCAGAAAAGGTTAGATGATTCCCGCAAAAAAGGCCAAGTTCCTAGGTCACGGGAATTAAATACTATGTTAGTAACCTTTATTGGCTCATGCGGGTTGATATTTTCAACAAATTCAATATCAGGAAGCTTGAATGAAATAATGTTGCATAATTTTCAGTTACCGATAGCTCATATGATGGATAAGAGTTTCATGCTACCTCATTTCACAGAGAGTAGTTTAACTGCATTATTTGCTATTGCGCCTTACTTGGCATTGATGTTTGTGGTGGCATTATTTGGGCCCATGATGATTGGAGGTATGTCATTTTCAGCTAAAGCAATGGCATTTAAAGCAAGTAGATTAAGTCCATTTTCAGGCCTTAAACGGATGTTTGGTGTTCAAGGCTTGGTTGAGTTATTAAAAGCATTGTTGAAGGTTGGATTAATAGGATTCATTGTTTATGCGCTTTTAAAAATATTCACTCCAGAAATTTTGAATCTCGGTTTTGAGACCATTGAGAATAGTATTTCGCACTCATATAAATTAATACTTCTAATCTTTACTGTGGCTTCTGCAGGATTGATTGTCGTGGCATTGATTGATGCACCTTATCAGTTTTGGAATCACAATAGACAGCTACGTATGACGTTGCAAGAAGTTAAAGATGAATTCAAAGAGACAGAGGGGAATCCTGAAAACAAAGGCCGTATGCGTAACTTACAAAGAGAGTTTGCGCAAAAAAGAATGATGGAAGAGGTTCCTGATGCAGATGTAATTATTACTAATCCAACCCACTTTGCAGTAGCCCTTAAGTATGATGCTGACAAATCTAAAGCACCTTTAGTGGTAGCCAAAGGAGTAGATTTTGTAGCAGAAAAGATAAAAGAAATAGGATTGAAAAATGAAGTCAATGTATTTTGTGCTCCGACATTGGCTAGAGCAGTGTATTACAGCACCGAGTTAAATGAGGAAATCCCTTATGGCTTATATGTATCAGTAGCCAAAGTTTTAGCTTATGTTTTCCAGTTAAAAAATGCCTTGCCTGGAAAATATCCAGAGCCACCAGATGAATTTGAAATACCTAATGAATTTAAAGTTGATTAGGTGAAAGGAATAGGACGTGGATAGCGCATTAAATACATTTAAAGAGTTTTCAAAAAATGGATTAGGTACTCCATTATTACTGGTCATGATGTTCAGTATGATGATAGTGCCTTTGCCACCTTTTGCATTGGATTTAGTTTTTACATTTAATATTGCGCTTGCGCTAATTATTATTCTTGTCAGCATTTACACGCTTAGGCCGCTCGATTTTGCAGTTTTTCCTACTGTATTGCTTGTTGCGACTATGTTGCGTTTAGCGCTCAATGTTGCATCTACTCGAGTAGTGCTCATTAACGGACATACAGGGACTGGAGCAGCAGGTAATGTGATTGAGTCTTTTGGTAATTTTGTCGTCGGAGGAAATTACGCTGTAGGTTTTGTAATATTTACTATTCTTGTAATTATTAACTTTGTTGTGGTTACAAAAGGTGCCGGTAGAGTGTCTGAAGTAAGTGCAAGATTTACATTAGACGCAATGCCAGGCAAACAGATGGCCATTGATGCTGATCTGAATTCAGGCTTGATTTCACAAGAAGATGCATTACAAAGAAGAGAAGATATTTCTAATGAAGCGGACTTCTATGGTTCGATGGATGGTGCAAGTAAATTTGTGCGTGGTGATGCAATAGCAGGAATACTAATAATATTTATTAATATTATTGGTGGGTTGGCAATAGGAATGGCTCAGCATGATCTTAGTTTTGCGGTAGCCACACAAAATTATTTATTGTTGACCATCGGGGATGGATTGGTTGCTCAAATTCCATCTCTATTACTTTCTACTGCAACAGCAATCATCGTTACTAGAGTATCGGCTTCCCAGAATATGGGTGACACGGTAGTAAATCAAATATTTAAAGACAAACGTGTTTGGTATATCACCGCATCGATTATTGGTGGTATGGGCCTCATTCCAGGTATGCCAAATTTTGTTTTTCTAACGATAGCAACAATATGTTTATTTTTTGCAAGAATGACTTCCAGTATTGCGCAATCTCAAGAGAGTGCTAAGGAAGAGACGGATGAAGAGGTTCAACCAGAAGTGGCTCCTGATGATGCAGAGCTTAACTGGAATGATATGCAAACCATAGATGTTATTCGCCTAGAAGTTGGCTATCGGCTTATCTCTTTGGTTGATAAAGAACAGCAAGGAGAATTAATTGGGCGTATTAAAGGTGTACGTAAAAAGGTTTCACAGGATCTAGGGTTTTTACTACAACCCGTGCATATTCGAGATAACCTAGACTTGCCGGCAAATAATTACCGCATTGTCATACAAGGGGTAACGGAAGGTGAAGGCGAGGTGTATACAGATCGTGAGTTGGCCATTAATCCTGGCAATGTAAGTGGAAAGATTGACGGTATTGTAACGAAGGATCCAGCGTTTGAAATGGAGGCTATATGGATTGAGCCCGGTCAACGTGATCAAGCTCAAACTTTGGGTTATACCGTTGTGGATCCCAGTACGGTAGTGGCTACACACTTGAGTAAAATATTACGAGAGAGTGCTCACTATTTCCTTGGATATGAAGAAGCAAAGCAATTACTAGATACCTTAGCTAATAAATCACCTCAATTAGTTGAAGATTTAGTACCTAAGACACTGCCGATGAGTACGGTTGTGAAAGTTATGCAGAATTTGTTGCAAGAAGGTGTGCCGATTAAAGATATACGTACCATTGTTGAAACTTTGGCGGATGCGGCAAATACTAGCCAAAATGCTGACGCCTTAACCGCCATTGTGCGCATTGCACTACGTAGAGCTATTGTCCAAGAAATCAATGGGATGCGTAAAGATTTATCTGTTTTCACGCTTTCACCAAAGTTGGAACAGTTATTGCAAAAGACTATACATGAAGGACCTGAAAACTATTTCG
>CAZVPJ010000180.1:0-3439 GCA_964629035.1 uncultured Thiotrichales bacterium
TTGATAGTGAAACCTACTTGCTAACGTGTATGCGTTATATCGAATTGAACCCTGTGCGTGCCAAGATGGTGAGGTCGCCGGGTGAATACAAGTGGTCGAGCTATAGAGGTAATGCGAATTCAATATCTGATCCTATCTTATCGCCGCATGTTGAGTATGAGTCCCTTGGTAGAACAAAAGCGCAGAGAGAGCATGCGTATCGAGAGTTATTTCGACATCACATTGATGACGTAGATATACATAATATTCATGCTTGTTGGCAGAGTGGTACACCATTAGGAAACGATCGTTTCCGTGAGAAGGTTGAGAAAAAACTTAAAATGAAAATAGGCCAGATTTCACGAGGAAGACCCAGGAAACCATCTATTTAAGCACATATTGACATACCAAATATAGTATATATACTATATTTGGTATGTGGCTTATATATGAACATAGGCGGTTGAATAAGCAGCTTCAGAAACTGCCTATAGAAGTTCTTAAACGCTATGAAAAATGGAAAGATATTGTTTCTATTTCTGGACCTTCAGGTTTAAGACTTATTAAAGGCTTTCATGATGAGTCTTTAAGAGGGGATTGGAAAGGGTGTCGATCTTCAAGATTAGGTGACCAGTTTAGAGTAATTTATAAAGTGGTTAAAAATGAAGTGATAGTGCAAGTAGTTTCAATCACGGCACATGATTATAGGAAGAAATAATGGCAAATAAAGAATATCGCTTAGCAAAAAAACAAATTGATGTTTCTGTTGGTGAGTCTGTACGAATTATTCGTGAGCTACAAGCGCTTAGTCAGAACGACTTGGCAGACATCACAAACATTCCGCAATCTACGATTTCTGCTATTGAAAATGATCGCGTAAAGCTAGGAATTGAACGCGCTAAAGTATTGGCAAATGCACTTAGCTGTCATCCTGCTGTGCTTGTGTTTCCTGGTTGGGATGTAAAGCATCAAAATGCTGCATAATATAATGAGTAATTAACATTTATATCTGTAGTGTTGGGACGAAGATTAACCTACTCGATTCTTCTTATTGCTTGCTTTTGGTTCGCATCCTCTGCTTCGCTATATGCTTCAGTGGAACAAGCGAATATATTAGGTGCGCGAGTTGTTGATGTTGATGGCAATGCGCACCACTTAGGTAGCGGGTTTGATGCAAAGCCAATCACGATTTTATTTTTAAACACGCATTGTCCGATTGCTCGAAAATATATTCCTAACTTAAACGAGCTAAATGAATTAGCGAAACAAAACGGAATGGGGTTTTATGGAGTTATTTCAGATCCTGATGTAACGCTTGCTCAAGTAAATGAATTTAAAGAAGAATTTAAAATAGCCTTTCCAGTTATTTTTGATTCGACGGGAGACCTTTCAAAACGTTTGCAACCAGAAGTAACGCCTGAAGCCTATGTAATTAATCGTGAAGATGTTATTGCCTATCGTGGTCGAATCGATAACCGTTTTGTATCGTTAGGTAAGCAGCGCACTAATATAACAGAACATAATTTGCGTGAAGCCATGGTTGCGGTGGCAAATCTTCAAAAACCTCAATCATCCTATGAAGCGCCAGTAGGGTGTATTGCGCCGAAGTGGGATGAGGTTAAGTTTGATTCTTCTGAAATCACTTATACCCAACACATTGCGCCTATTTTGAATGCCAATTGTGTGGAATGTCACCGTCCGGGTGAAGTCGCACCCTTTTCACTTCAAACTTATGAAGAAGCAAAGCGTTGGGCACCTATGATTAATTATGTGACTCAAGAGCGCATTATGCCACCATGGAAACCAGTAAAAGGCTTTGGTGATTTTCGGGATGAGCGTGTGTTGAGCGAGCATCAAATTAAGTTGTTAAAACAATGGGCTGAAAACGGTGCACCAAAAGGTAATGATACGGATTTAGTTGCCGCACCAAACTTTGGTGAGCACAGATGGCCATTAGGAAAACCGGATGCTGTGCTAAAGGTGAAAGAGGCGTTTACTGTACCGGCTGATGGTGAAGATATTTATCGTTACTTTGTGATTCCCTCTGAATTTATAAAAGACCATCCCACCGTCGGCATAGACTTTCGTCCCGGAGATCCTGCGGTAGTGCATCATGCATTGGTGTTTATGGATTATAGTGGCCGTGCACGCAAGATGGATAAAGAAGACCCTGAGCCGGGCTTTGCAGTGTTTGGGCCAGGTAATTTTATGAATCCGGATACCAGTGCAAGTTTTTTAGCCGGCTGGATTCCAGGTATGAAACCATTTGCATTGCCAAAAGATACCGCGATGTGGATTGCTAAAGGTGGTGATGTGTTATTGCAGATTCATTACCACCCCACCGGTAAGGCCGCAACGGATCAAAGCGAGGTGGCCTTTTATTTTCAAGAAGAGCATCCCCCACAATGGATCCAAGGGCTAGCCATTGGCACGCAGCAAATTACTATCCCTGCCAATGAATCTGAATATACCCGACACTTTTATATGAATGTGCCATCCGGATTTCATATTTTAGATATTGCACCCCACATGCATTACTTGGGGCGCGAAGCGTTTGCACAAGTGACATATCCTAATGGTGTGGTAGAGCCACTGATTAAAATTGATGACTGGGACATGCGTTGGCAAAACCGTTACACCTACCGAAAGTCAAAATATATTCCAGCGGGCTCGCGTATTGATGCGTGGTATACGTTTGATAATTCGTTGGATAATCCTGCCAATCCAAACACCACAGCTAAAACAATACGCTGGGGGCTACGTTCCGGTGATGAGATGGCGCAGCTTTGGATGGTGGTTACACCCGATGATTATTATGCACGGCCTGATTTGAGTCGCACCAGTCGATTAAGTTGGTTTCGAGATGCATCTAATTTGGAAGAGGTTAATGAAGAAAATCCTTTTCATACGATGCCAGTGATAAAGGTGGTAGAATTATTAAAAACTAAAAATCAATTTATTGCAGGCGAAAATGCAATTCTCAATCAAGCGATTGATTCTGCTCAATATGAGGTAATTTTAGAAACCTTTAAGCAGTATACAAAAGATCATCAGCAAGACATTGATGCGCACATCACTTATGGGTATCTGTTGTTTACCAAAGCGGTATTTAGCACAGAACCTAAACTCATTTTCTCTTTATATAAGGATTCACAAAAGGTGCTGAAGCGCGCGCTTAAAATCGATAAGCATCATTGGCGTGCAAGAATGACGATAGCGACACTCTATAAACATGCGCCGGGAGAAATGAAGCTTACGGATGATGCCATTGATGTGCTTGAAGAAGTGATTGCTGATCAAGAAAAAGGTGCTTTAAAAGGAGATATGAAGGCTGAGTTTTCTCAAGCGTATAAAGATTTAAGCTATACACATGAACAGTTAGGTCAATACGACGATGCGCTTGTTGCCAGAAGTCGTGGAGCTAAATGGTTTCCAAATGAACCTTATTTTAATGATGATT
>CAZVPJ010000181.1:0-3434 GCA_964629035.1 uncultured Thiotrichales bacterium
AATAAGATTCTTGTTCATTGTTATCAACCAGATGTATCAAGGACATTGATTTTTTAAATTCATCTGTGGATATTTGGAGACGTTCGGTTAGAGTAAGGTATGAGTCTTCCTTGTGCTCTTCAACATACTTTAGTGTTTCTCCCCAGGCTTGTAAGAATGACATTTGTAATTTTGGATTATTTTTGAGTATGTTTTTGTTAATTGCAACTACATCCAGCAATTTCTGAGGAATTGATGAGCTATCAAATATTATATTTACATCCAGCTGTTTCTTAATGGCAACTGAAACAGGTGGGTAAGAAGTAATAGCATCAACTTTTCCTGATTTTAAAGCCTTAGGTAACATATGCAATTCCATTGGCATTATTACAACATCAGAAATATCAATATTGTTAATTTCTAGTGCACAATTAACAAGGTAACTACTTAAACTGCCTGCTTCAATACCAATCTTCTTGCCTCTAAGATCGTTTATATTATTCAGACTTTTGTGCGCAAGTATCTCATCTGCACCATCTGAGTAATCAATTATTGCTATGGGTTGTGCAACTTGTTCAGAGTACTTATACGCCTCTAAAACTTCTACTAAAGTTGATGCCATGCCATCAATTTTCCCTCTTTCAAATGCACGTCGTACTTCTGCTAAAGAACTGAGTTCAACGAGCTCAATATCTATGCCTGCCTTTTTGAAAAAGCCTTGTTTTTTTGTGATGAATAAATATTCAAAGCCTGGCCATTGCGTGATGCCGATTCGAATTGTTTCTTTCTTAGCTTCATGTGGATTCAAAGATAAATAAACAAATACTAATAACATTGATGCTATTAGTAGAAATGTGATGATGTTTCTTTTCCCAGATAAATTTTGTGACATGTGTTCTATTCTGGTATCTAGCTAAATATTTATCTAAGATTTGTGTAGATGGATATAGTGTAAAAAGAAATTACTTAATTGCCAATTAATCGACGTTCAAATACTAAGTAATAAAGATATCAGAAAAAATTCGTTGCAAGTGAATACAAGCAAAAAATACTTTGGAGTAGTCAAATAATTGACGTTTTAATTTAGATTAAACCTTCTAAATCAATTATTGGTGAAAATATAAAAAATTTTCTTACAAGGATTGATTAATTTGCGCTTTGAAGGTGTTAGAGGAGTTTGGGTTAGAAATAATAAAATCCGCACCTGCATCTTTTGCAATGTTATATATATTTGTTGATGCTTGCGTGACTACAAAACCAAACTTGACCTTATTGTGTGACTCACGTAATGCGCGCAAAAACTGTAGTCCACCCATATCTGGCATATTCCAATCCGTTATGATTAAGTCTAATTTTTTAGTTTCTGATAACAATATTGCGTCTTCACTGCACGACGCTTCGTAAATACTATCTGCACCCATGTCTGCTAATTTTATGGTCCATTTGATGATTTTGCGCATGGCTTGGCTATCATCAACAATTAGGATTTTCATACACTAGTAACTCTTCATAATCTTCATATATAAAGTATGAAATTGTTCTTATCTCGTAACACCTTATCGGCATATTTGCTTGATTTTTAAGCTTTTATTCTGATAAACATAAATATGAATATTACGATGTTCACTCATCAGTAAACTGTCAATTTCGCGGTAAATGGCTAAATATTTGACTACTTTGGCCGTTACAAAGTATGTCGCAAGAGTCTATCTTCGCTATATAAAAATATATCTATATAACAGTAAGTTACAGAAATTTACTCATTGAAAATATGCTGAACAAGGAGCGTTAGTAAATGGATTTAGCAACTCTATTGGGTTTGCTTGGGGCTATGGCAGTAATCGTATTAGCGATTGTTCTAGGTGGCTCAGCGGGTACTTTTATGAATGTACCATCACTTGCGGTAGTGATTGGTGGCACGTTTGCAGCTACTTTGACAAGGATTTCATTAGCGGACTTTTTTGGTTCATTTAAACTCGTATTAACAGCATTGCTTCATAAGTCAGTGAGTTTGACCAAATTAATTGATGAAGCTGTGGCTTTAGCAGATGTAGCAAGAAAAGAAGGTGTGCTTGCACTTGAAGGCAGAGAGATTGGCCACCCATTTTTAGAACAGGGGATAAACCTATGTATTGATGGCCACCCTACTGAAGTCGTACAAAAAATGTTGAGCAAAGATATTAATCTTTCTATTGAGCGCCATGAAACAGGTCGTGAAATGTTTAAATCAATCGGAGATGCAGCGCCGGCAATGGGCATGATTGGTACATTGATTGGATTAGTGCAAATGTTGTCGAATATGGATGATCCTAAATCGATTGGTCCTGCGATGGCGGTTGCTTTGTTAACCACGCTTTATGGTGCGGTTATTGCAAATGCAATTGCACTACCATTAGCAGATAAACTGAAAAGGATTGCTATGGACGAGCGTCTTAGCAAAGATCTAATTCTGGAATCTGTATCTTCTATACAAGCAGGCACTAACCCGCGAGTAGTCGAGCAAATACTTTCAACTTATTTGCCAAATAGTAAGCGCGATCAGGTGGGTGAATCGAGCCAAGAAAAAGAAGCTGCCTAGCATTGGTAGTCGTCAAAGATGTCTGACACACCTCCAGCAAAAGCAGCAGAATCCTCCGGTTCGCCAGCATGGATGGCAACATTTGCTGACTTAATGTCATTACTTATGTGTTTTTTTGTGTTGTTACTATCTTTTTCTGAAATGGATGTTAATAAATTCAAAGAACTTGCCGGTTCTTTATCTAGAGCATTTGGTGTGCAACGAGATGTGCCTGCAAATGAATTACCCAAAGGCACAAGTGTAGTGACATCACAATTTAGTCCAGGAAAGCCAGACAACCAAACGTTGTTACAAATAATGCGTCAACAGACTACTGATGAAAGTAAAGATAATTTAGATTTTAAGAGTGGGGATGAAGGTTTAGATAAAAAAGAAATTGCCAAAGAAATTTATAATGCTGCTGTTAAGAGAATGCAAGCCGAGGCTGAAAGAATTACTGCTGCATTAAAAAGTGAAATTGATACGGGGACTGTGGAGGTTGATTGGACCGACCGAGAGATCATAATTCGCATTCGAGAACGAGGAACATTTTCATCAGGTGACGATAAGATTGATGGAGCGTTTGCTTTGCTTTTGAAAAAAATAGCTTCAGCATTAAAAGATGTGGAAGGAAATATTATTGTTTCTGGGCATACGGATAATCGACCTATAAATACCCCAAGGTTTCCTTCTAACTGGGTATTGTCAGCGGCGCGTGCCGCAGCAGTTGTACACCATTTAGAGGCAAAAGAAGATATTAATGCAGACCGTCTTCAAATACGAGCTCATGGTGATACTAAGCCTATTTTTACAAATTACACGGAAAACAGTCGATCTAAAAACCGTCGCGTCGAAATCTCTATATTGGGTGATAAACATTTATTTTATGAATACGATG
>CAZVPJ010000182.1:0-3423 GCA_964629035.1 uncultured Thiotrichales bacterium
TAGTGAATAATATTCTTTCTATTATTCAACAATATGTAATTACTAAACGCATTGAGAATGAGGCGTTTTAAAGAAGCATTTTAAAAATATTGTTACTACTCTAAACCGTTAACTACTAATAGGGCGAGCTTTGCCCAAATCCAAAATAACCAAACCTGATACAGAAGGGGTTACGTCACAAGAGTCCATCTGTGCATTAGCCAGCCCGCCCGGAAAAGGGGCTTTGGCAGTGGTGCGTCTATCCGGTAAAGATGCCCTCGCAATTGCACAAAAAATCACGCATAAGATACTAACGCCACGTATCGCACACTATGCGACTTTTTATGAGCAGAGTGATGAAGCGATAGACCAGGGGCTCGCGATCTTTTTTCAAAACCCTGCTTCATTTACGGGTGAAGATGTTGTCGAGTTTCATTGCCATGGTAATCCTTTAGTGGCAGAGCGATTAATAAAAGCACTTTGCCAATACGGTGCTCGTTTAGCGACACCGGGCGAATTCAGTTTGCGGGCGTTTTTAAATAATAAAATTGACTTAACTCAAGCTGAGGCGATAGCAGATTTAATTAACAGCACCACAGAGCAAGCTGCACGCACAGCAACACGTTCACTACAAGGAGCATTTTCCGAACGGATTCAGAATGTGCTTACACAATTAATTAAGGTGCGGATGCATATTGAAGCACACCTGGATTTTCCTGATGAAGAAATTGACCGACAACAAATTGCACAACTTAATGAGCAGTTAACAAGTTTAGGCAATGGTTTGAATGAGTTGCTGCTTCAAGCCAAACAAGGCGAACGATTGCAAACCGGTGCAACGATTGCCATCGCAGGTAAACCAAACGCGGGTAAGTCAAGTTTACTAAACGTATTAGCACAAAGTGATGTTGCAATTGTGACAGAAATCCCTGGAACAACACGCGACCCACTCAGCGTTGATATAGAGATTCAAGGTATTGCAGTGCGTTTAATTGACACGGCTGGTTTGCGAGATACTAAAGATGTTGTCGAAGTAAAAGGCATTGAACGTGCACAACAAACATTGGCACAAGCGGATTTAATTTTATGGCTCACAGATGTCAGTAACAAAGATTCTCAACACCCACCAACAGAAATAGATGCCAATAAAATAATCTTCGTATATAACAAAATAGATTTACAAAACAATAATTACCATAATGAAA
The DNA here is from genome assembly GCA_964629035.1 of uncultured Thiotrichales bacterium. Taxonomy (GTDB): domain Bacteria; phylum Pseudomonadota; class Gammaproteobacteria; order UBA4575; family UBA4575; genus JABDMD01. The sequence continues at coordinate 1,185 of CAZVPJ010000182.1, forward strand.
ATCACAACCTCTATATCTCTGCAAAAAATCAACAAGGTATTGATCAACTGATACAACATATTGGCTTATGTTTGTCGGGTGATAAGGTATCAAATGCGGGTGATGGCACGCCTTTTATGGCGAGAAGCAGACATGTAATTGCGCTACAACACGCTCTAGAAAATATGGATCAAGCCCAACAACACCTAGGTGCTTCTATAGAACTAGACTTGGCTGCTGAAGATCTACGTTTAGCCCAACAGAACCTGGGGATAATTACGGGAGAATTCACACCAGATGACCTGCTTGGTGAAATTTTCAGTGAGTTCTGTATTGGTAAATAATTTTGCAGTTCACCCATACAAACTTCCTCGTTTATTTCTACAAGCTTCAGTACAATAAATAATCATGACCCACACACATCAACAATATGACGTCATCGTAATTGGTGGCGGACATGCAGGCACGGAAGCTGCTTTGGCCTCGGCGCGCATGGGCGCGCAAACCTTATTGATAACACATAACATCGAGACGATTGGTCAAATGAGCTGTAATCCTGCAATAGGAGGCATTGGTAAAAGTCATTTAGTAAAAGAAATTGATGCGATGGGTGGTGTAATGGCCTTAGCTGCTGATATCGGCGGCATACAATTTCGTGTCCTTAATTCCCGCAAAGGGCCCGCGGTGCGGGCTACTCGTGCACAGGCGGATCGAGTTCTTTATAAAGCGGCTATTCGCCAACAAGTGGAAAACCAGGCTAACTTACAAATTTTTCAGCAAGCGGTTGATGATTTACATATTGATGATGATTGCATTCGTGGAGTAATTACCCAAAGCGGTCTTATCTTTAGTGCAAAGTCAGTAGTACTAACTACAGGTACATTTTTGGGCGGTAAAATTCATATAGGTAATGATAATTATTCTGCGGGCCGTGCTGGCGATCCACCAGCGATCACCTTGGCACAACGTCTTCGTGAATTGTCTTTACGGGTGGGGAGATTAAAAACGGGAACTCCTCCACGAATAGATGGCCGCAGCATTGATTATTCACAACTAGAAGCACAGCCAGGCGATAGTCCCACACCGGTGTTTTCTTTTATGGGCTCATCGGAATTGCACCCCGAGCAAGTACCTTGCTTTATCACGTATACCAATGAAACCACACACGAAATTATCAAACAAGATTTAAGTCTATCGCCAATGTACAACGGCAATATAGATAGTACAGGTCCACGCTATTGTCCTTCTATCGAGGATAAGGTGATGCGTTTTTCTGAACGTAAGCAACATCAAATTTTCATTGAGCCAGAAGGATTACAAACCCATGAGGTATATCCAAATGGAATTTCAACAAGCTTGCCTTTTGAAACGCAACAAAAATTTGTTCGCTCAGTTAAAGGTTTTGAAAATGCACACATCACAAGACCGGGTTATGCCATTGAATATGATTACTTTGACCCGAGAGACTTACAGGCAAGTTTAGAAACTAAATCTATTAAAGGTTTATTTTTTGCCGGTCAGATAAATGGAACAACGGGATATGAAGAGGCCGCCGCGCAAGGCTTGGTCGCAGGCATTAATGCTGCCCGTTTAACACAAGAAAAAGAAGCATGGGTGCCAAGGCGTGATCAGGCTTACATAGGTGTGATGATTGACGATCTGGTCACAAGCGGAACCATTGAGCCCTATCGTATGTTTACCAGTCGTGCTGAGTTTAGATTGCTGCTTCGTCAGGATAATGCTGACCTGCGTTTAAGTGAAGCGGCATATGAAATGGGTTGTTTGCCATCCGCACAGTGGCAGGCTTTTAGTGAGAAACGTGAAGCACTTGAAATTCAACAACAGCGATTAAAAAGTTGTTTTGTGCAGCCAGGTGAAATGGGTTCTGAGGTTGAAGAAAAGGTCTTGGGTAAAAAGCTTAAACATGAGTACAGCATGTATGAGTTATTGCGAAGACCGGAAGTTAATCTAGAAAAACTACAGTTGCTTAGCAAACAAGATCTCAGCGATATTCCTACCGCGGTTAGTGAGCAGTTAGAGATACAAGCGAAATATGCAGGCTATATTGAACGACAACATGTCGAAGTCGAGAAGCTGTCATTACAAGAAGAAGTAAAGTTACCAAAAGACATGAATTACAATGCCATCACTGGTTTATCCAATGAAGCAAAACAGAAACTTATGGAGATCAAGCCGCATACGATAGGACAAGCCGCAAGAATATCAGGCATCACGCCTTCCACTATTTCGTTATTACTGG
>CAZVPJ010000183.1:0-3418 GCA_964629035.1 uncultured Thiotrichales bacterium
GGCTTGCGAAGATCGTCAATATTAGCCGATGCATTGGAGGCATTAATCGGGGCTGTTTTCATAACCAAAGGCTATGATAGTGCATGTGAGTTTATAGAAAAGCTATATGCTAACCGATTTAATAGCATTCCTAACATTGAGCAACTTAAAGATGCTAAGACTAGATTGCAAGAGTTGCTACAAAGTAAAAATGAATGTTTACCTGTTTATAAAGTGGTAGAGAAGTTGGGCAAGTCAGGTAGTGAAACATTTTCAGTTCAATGTGAAATAGAAAATTCTCAAGAAAAGTTTATTGGTGTAGGTACAAGTAGACGAAAGGCTGAGCAAGAAGCAGCTGAACTTGCTTTTGAATTCATCTTAAAAAATAATACTCCGAAGTAATCGAAATCAATGGGAATTAACAATAAATGTGGTTTTGTGACTATCGTGGGTCGCGCTAATGTGGGTAAATCTACATTATTTAATGCTCTTTTAGGTGAACAGTTATCGATTGCAACACACAAACCACAAACCACGCGAAATAATATTCGTGGCATTTTAAGTCTTGAGTCATCGCAATTAATTTTAGTAGATACACCAGGGATTCAACTTGGAAATAAGAGATTGATTAATAAAGTTTTAATCAATAATGCCTTGTCTAGTTTGCAAGAAGTAGATGTGATCCTAATGGTAATCGAAATGGGCCGTTGGGGGGATGAAGATGAATATTTATTGAAACAAATTAAACAAGCAAAATGTTCTGTAGTATTAGTTGTAAATAAAATTGACAGAATTAAAGATAAATCTGCATTATTCCCAATACTTGAGGAGGCTAAATCTCGCCATGAATTTGAAGATATTGTGCCTATGTCTGCGTTACATGATAAAAGTATGGATGTACTAATAAAAGTGTTATGCAGCTATCTACCAGATTCAGCATTTTTGTTTCCAGAGGATATTGCCTGGGATCGTGATGATGCTTTTGTAATAGCCGAGATAGTGCGAGGCACTGCAATAACGCAATTGCATAAAGAGCTACCCTATGCAATCTATACGGAGACCGAAAATCTTGTATTTGAGGAAGATTTAATAACGATTGACGTCATCATTTGGGTGGAAAAAGACAGCCAGAAGCCTATTGTAATAGGTAAAAAAGGAACAAAATTAAAGTCTATTGGCGAGCAAGCGCGCAAAAAACTTGAAAGAGTATTTGGTAAAAAAGTGATGCTAAAAACCTGGGTTAAAGTGAAGCAAAATTGGCAGGATATACAAGATATCGTGTCTCGCTTTGAACAATAGTTATGAATAAATTATTGTAAACGATATATATATGCTATGAGGATACAGTTGCAACAAGCATATTGCATGCATACACGCCGTTATCGAGAGTCTAGTCGTATAGTAGAGATGCTTACTCCAGAATATGGTTTAGTGTCCTGTCTAGGACATGGTTCCAAGAAGAAAAATTCAAGTGTTGATTTATTATTTACACCTTTGCTTATATCCTGGAGTGGCAAAGGTAATTTATTTACACTCACTCATACTGAAAGTGTGTCTGCAAAACAAGTTACTACACCCGGCGTGTCTATTGTAGGGATGTACTTGAATGAATTGATTTTAAAACTAGTACCTAAGCTAAGTCCTAGTAAAGAAATCTTTGAATTGTATAGAAATGTTATACATCTTCTAGAAAAAACGGATAACCAAGAAAAAGTGTTGCGTTTGTTCGAAATTGAATTACTTGAACTAGTGGGTCATGGTCTTTCGTTAGATAAAGAAGTAGATCATGAAACCCCTATTATTGAAGATAGGTTTTATCGCTATGATGTTGGTTTAGGGCCAGCTAGAATTCCTTGTAAAAGTGTTACACAGGAAAAAATCTCATGGAACGTTATTAAAGGTTCTACGTTAATTGGTTTGCAATCTCCATTGAGTATGAATGCATCATGTTTATTAGAGGCCAAGCGGCTCATGAGAGGAGTGATTAATTGGCACTTGGATGGTCGATTACTACACAGTCGAGAAATTATTCAATTTATGCAAGCATAGATATATAAGTAATATAGATATTTGTAATGGCTATAACTTCACCAAAAACTTCACCAAAAACTTCAAAAGTACGTTTAGGTGTGAATCTTGATCATGTGATGACGATTCGCCAGGCTCGTTTCACGCCTTATCCAGACCTAAAGCAAGCGATAGAGCTGTCAGAAAAAGCAGGTGCTGATGGTATTACGATGCATCTACGTGAAGATAGACGTCATATTCAAGATGATGATGTTTATCTCGCTAAGCAAGTTATTCAAAGTAGTATGAATTTAGAGATGGCGGCTACAGATGAAATGCGTGATATCGCACTCAAGGTCAAGCCAGAAAACTGTTGCATTGTTCCCGAACACCGCCAAGAGCTTACAACAGAAGGAGGTTTAGACGTTATCAAGCATGCCGATAGGATTCTGGATATTACATCAGCACTAACGGAATCAAATATTTCAGTTTCATTGTTTATCGAGCCTGATCTAAACGTAATTGATGCATCAGCCGAAGTGGGTGCGCCAGTTATTGAGTTACATACAGGCACCTATGCTAGTAGTGAAGGAGAACAGCAGGTGCAAGAGCTGAAAAGAATCGAAGATGCAGTTAAGCATGCCACATCTTTAGGTTTGGTGGTCAACGCCGGTCACGGTCTGCATTATGAAAATGTAGCACCTATTTCCAATATTCAACCTATGTATGAGTTAAATATAGGCCACTCCATAGTGGCCTATGCTTTATTTGTTGGATTAGAAAAAGCGGTTCAAGATATGCGAACTAAAATGAATGCATAATAATAATAATTGGCAACACATTTATCCTAAAATGGATGATATATAAAACTAATATGAAAATTGTTGGCACAGGTGTTGATATTGTTGAAATTGCACGAATCGCTAAATCTTTAGAAAGATTCAAAGTTAAGTTTGCAGAAAAAATTCTTCATGATGAAGAGATGAGCGAGTTTGAAAGTTCAAGTAATAAAGCAGCTTTTTTAGCAAAACGATTCGCTATCAAAGAAGCATTTGCAAAAGCCATGGGTACAGGAATTCGAGATGATGTGCATTGGCATGTTATGTATGTTCAGCATGACGAGTTAGGTAAGCCCTTATTGATATTTACGAAAGATTTTGAAGAAAAAATACATGCAGATAAACTTGATGTGCATATTAGCGTATCAGATGAAAAGAAATATGTGGTTGCTCAGGCGTTAATCGTTGAACATAGCCCTAGCTCTTGAATTAATTAACTAACTTTAAATCAGAATTAAGTATTAAATGAACATTTCCACTCATATTCCTACAATCGAACAATTTGTTGGTAACACGCCATTAGTTCGACTTCAACGTTTGCCCGGTAACACGTCTAATTTGGTGTTAGCTAAACTGGAGGGAAATAATCCTGC
>CAZVPJ010000184.1:0-3403 GCA_964629035.1 uncultured Thiotrichales bacterium
TCCGACAATTGTGCCGACTTGGTTTGAATACTTTCTGCATTAGCGCTCATTTTTTCGTCTCACCATTTTACGTCTTACGAATGTATCTAATGAATAGCGGGAAATGAGTGGGCGCATCGCTATGTAATCGACTTAGCTGATGCTTCCCTCCGCCAGCATTATCTGGTTCAGGTTCTATGGGTAAATCTCAGCCAATTAAACCATCAAATTGACTCCCCAAGCTTCATTACAAGAATTTTAATTGAATAGCGTCAGCATTGATATGATTATGCTTAAAATTCATAGAATATATTGATCAGACTCTGCTCACCCCGTACTCTTCTGAATCATTTTAATTTATTGAGCTGAGCATGACCTTTAAGATTGCCATTATTGGCCCTGGCAGAAGCAAACAAGGCACAGGTCCCTTCGTCGCTCGAAGTTTCCATCAACTCGGATGTGATGTACAAGCTATTGTCAGCAGCTCATTACCTTCCGCTAATCGAGCAGCTCAGCATCTAAAAAGTGAATATGAAATTGATTGCATAGCCTATGAAAATCTAGAGATAGTGCTGCAAAATCATTCGATCGATATCGTTGCCATCTGCAGCCCGGTTGAATCACACTATCATCATCTGACCACCGCTATTGAAGCAGGTTGTCATGTGTTTTGCGAAAAACCATTGTGGTGGCCTCAAACTCACCGCATCACTAAAAGAGAGATACAGAATATAGCGACGAAAACGAGCGAACTTGTACATGCTTGCCGTAAGCATGAAGTGCTACTCCAACTCAACACTCAATGGCCCTATACATTACCTGCTTATTACAGTTTATACCCGCAGCTACAACACCAGCCTGCCATAAAAGCATTTTCAATGTGGTTATCACCCCAAAGCTCAGGCAGCACTATGATCATAGATACTGTCTCGCATATATTAAGCATGCTGTACGCTTTACTCGGTAATGGCAAAATCAACCAAATAAAATCAAACTTTCACAGCGCTGCCATTGATGAAAATAAAGACCACGACTTAACCATCCAATTCGAGTACTTACACGCATTTGGAGATACTCAAATCTCCCTCCACCTTACCTCTAGCAATAGCTTTCCCAAACCAGCTGCATACGCTATCAATGGCCTGCGCGTTGACAGGCATGTCGAACTGCCAGATTACCTGATATCATTACACTCATCCGATCATCAATTACCAATAGAAGACCCCCTGGTATGCTCTATCAAGAACTTTTTGAGTACCATTCACTCTAAATTGAATCAAGATGAAGTTTCATTAATGGATGGCATGAATCATCTCGCACAAATTTATCTAGCCGTAACTCAACCTTTAACCCAAACATAGAAATCAAACATAAAAACGAAATTCTAAATCATGGAAAAAATACATACAGAAACGGGTGAAGTGTTAATGACACTCTCACCTCTGATTGATTTTACTAAACATAATTTTGAGGAAATAAAAAATCCACCGCCGCTTCATCTGAAGACCTTTTCTCATGAAGTTGTTAAGCAAACTGAATTGTCTCCAATCCATGACTTCATGGGGAAACTACGCCAACCCGAAGTACTTGGGAAATTAAAAGAGTATGTTGAATGGCAAGTGCAATGGCGTGAAGGTTATGCCAACAATTCCATGACATTGGATGAAGCTTTAGAAGTGGCGCCCATTAGTGCGCCCATTTCAATAAATTTAGACCTTACCACTGCTTGTAATTATAAATGCGACCATTGTGTGGACATGGATATTCTCAATAAGAATATCAACTACGAACATGAAAACCTAAAAAACTCTCTGACGTACTTAGCAGACAAGGGACTTCGATCTGTAATCATTATTGGTGGCGGTGAACCGACTGCTTATAAAGGTTTTGAAGATATTGTGCGCCACTTAAAGGCCAAAGGCATTCAAATTGGTGTGGTGACCAACGGCAGCATGATGAAGAAAGTTGAAGCGGTCGCAGAAGTACTGGATGAGCGTGACTGGGTGCGCCTATCTTTAGACTCAGGCACCAATCAGACGTTTCGTGATATGCATAAACCAGGCAGCAAAAAAGTTACCCTGGAATGGATTTGCAGCCACATACCTGATATCAAGAAAGTTAACCCTAAATTCAAAATAGGCTTTAGTTTTATTATTGTCTGGAAAGATTGTGAAACAAACGATACAAAGATTATCGAAAATGTAGATGAAATGCTTGACGCTGCCAATCTAGCAAAACACCATCAGTTTGATTACATTTCATTCAAGCCTTTCTTGACGCGCGCTGAAGAAAATAATGCGGAAGTCATCGGCATTGATAAAGAAAAAGAGTATGTTGAATCTGTGATGAAGAAAATTCGTGCATCGGTTACAGAATCAATGCAATTAGAAAATGATAACTTTGCAGTAATTGAAAGCACAAACTTACGCGTGTTGGAAAATGGCACCTACATGAATTACACAGAGCAGCCACACAATTGCCATATGCAATACTTCAGACAAGTGTTAAGCCCACTGGGTGTATTTAACTGCCCTGTATACCGTCATGTGCCACAAGCCTTGTTAGGTGAAAAGCATGCTTACCAAACACAAGCAGGTGTAATTGACACTCAGAAAAACACCTTGCGATTAATTGAAGCCTTTGATGCAACAGAAGAATGCAAAGATGTTACATGCTTATATAACCATGCTAATTGGTTCATAGAAGATCTAATCAATCATCCTGAAAAGCTAGCATCATTAGACTCTAGCTTTGATCGTGGTGATTTCTTTCTCTAAAAGCTTCTGCGCGCTCTCGAAGACTTTATTCACTTCGATATTATTCAGACAATTATAATGCCCGTAAGGGCATTGTTTTTTCCAACAAGGACTGCAATCTAAGCCCAGATATTGAATTTCTTTCTTATCGGTGAGGGGCGGCGTATATTTGGGTGTTATCGATCCGTATATTGCAACTACTGGCTTACCTACCGCTGCTGCAATATGCATTAATCCAGAATCATTGGTAATCGCTATTTTCATTAACGAAAGTAAATCTACCGCTTCTTCTAAACTTGTTTGCCCACACAAATTCACTGCTACATCATTTGATGCTTTGACAATTTCTTCACCTATAGCGTTATCTTTTGGTGAACCAAAAACATATACATTAAAACCTAGATTTTTAAATTTTTTTGCTAGTTCACCAAAACTAGACCCCGGCCATTGTTTAGACGGGCCAAATTCTGCTCCAGGCATAAAAGCGACCGCAGGAACGGATACATCGATATCTAACTTTTTTGCAACTAACTGACGTTTATCTTCATCAACTTCAAGTTTTGGATAATAAATTTTAGGCGCTTGATTGATGCTTTCTTGTTTTATATTTTTTTGATCAACACCAAGCTGTAAATATTTTTCAACCGCCTTATATACAATAGCTGTAT
>CAZVPJ010000185.1:0-3291 GCA_964629035.1 uncultured Thiotrichales bacterium
CTCAAAATATTAGCGAAATAGTCACTCAAATAAATGAAGAGTTAGCGCCAATTCCTGTGCCTACTCATCTAGCTCAAGTAAACACAATCCAACTATCAGGATCAGCAGTGGAGACGTCTGTCTCAGGTATATCAGACAATCTGCGATCTGCGTCATCTCTACCTGTATCGCTTGCTACTCCTATAAATTCAGAATTACATGCATTAAAAGGTAATTCTGATGTTTTAAAGGATGAAGCAATAACGATATCTAACCCACAAAAATTTGATGTGATAGAGAGTAAAACAGGTGAATTAAATAACTTTATAGCTAAATATTTATCAGAAGATAATAGCGCTAAAATCAACACTAAAAATCAGATTCTGAGTTCAGAAATATTTAAACAAAATATAAATATTGTGAAATCAGATAATAATGTCCTAAATACACACAATGCTAATGTTACAGAAGCATATAATAATGTTAATACTGGATCATTGATCAATAGGCCTATTGAGGCACCTATTCCATTGTTTATTAAACAAGGAATTGGGTCTGGCCCAGTTCAACAAAGTGTTGATCAGTCTATAGAACAAAATATTAAGTGGTTAATTGGTAATAATGCACAAAATGCAAAAATTAATGTCTTTCCTGAGTCTTTAGGCCAAGTGAACATTGCTTTAAATCTTGAAGATTCCAATTTAAAATTAAACTTTATAGCTAGTAGTGCAGTGACTAAAGATTTAATTGAAGCAAGTTTTTCGGCATTAAAGAGCCAACTTAATGAGAGTGGTATAAATTTACAGGAACTAAATGTCGAGGCACAATTTAGCAGTCAATCCAACCAAGACTCGCAGTTTACTAATTTTCAAGATAACGACTCAAGTCAATTCAATCATGATATTACCACCGTGAGTGAACATGATGCAGAGTTGACATCACTAGAGTATGTCAATAAATCAACATCAAATTATCTATTTGATGCTTACGTATAATTATTCTTAACATTCCTTGTCTGTATCAACAGAACTTTGACGCTTAAGGAATAGTTCTACCATGAATTAGCCAATATATTGGCTGTCTCTTTGCCAGATACTTCTTATGTGGTTGATATTTAAAGTATTAATTTACTGCAGAAGTTGGCACGTTGGTTGCAAACATAAACATGAAATAAATATTTCTAATTACGAAGGTTTGCAAATGAAAAAAATTATTATTATCGCGGTAGGTGCGATTGTGCTTCTTGGTGGTGGTGGAGGCGCGGCATGGTTCTTTCTTAAATCTCCAGAGGAAATGCCTGAAGACGAAATGATGGCAGAAGAAATGGAGCCAGAAGCCAAAGATGCAATCTATGAAGACATCCACCCAGCGTTCACTGTCAACTTCATTGATGGTTCAAGTAAAAGTTTCATGCAAGTGTATATGGTTGCTAAGTTTTATAGCATGGAAGCAAGAGATCAATTCAAAATGCATATTCCAGTAGTGCGTAATAACTTGATTTTACTAATGTCAGGTAAGAATAGTGATGAATTATCTACTATTGAGTCTAAAGAAATGCTCAGGAAGGATGCATTAGTAACGGCGCAAACAGTAATGCAAGAACTATATGGTGAAAATTTAGTAGAAGATATTTACTTTACAAAACTAGTGATGCAGTAGCTGTAAAAAGAGATACAGAATATGAGTGCAGAGCCAGAAGCAAGTGAAGATATTGAGCCAAATCCTGAAAAGGAAGGTGCTGTTGAAAATGACAGTAATTCTGAATCAGAACAACAATCACAATCTGCAGCTGAAAGTGATGAAGATTGGGATGGTAAAGAAAGACGTTCAGAAGATCGTCCTTGGAGTGACTCAAATAAAGAAGAAACACAAGAAGAAAATGAAGAAGTTCTTAGTGAAGAAGAACGAGATGCATTATCTGGAGATGTTGAGCAATTAACTGATGAATTAGGAGTTACTACATATGACTTCTATTCACCTGCTCATATTAATAAATCTAGCTTACCAGCATTAGCTATTGTAAATGAAAAAATTATTGAATTAACGTCAGAAGCGTTAACCAATTTTTTGCAAAGAGAAGTTATAGTTACAACGGGTGATGTTGATATTGTTAGGTATGGAGACTTTATACATTCTTTACCAGTGCTTGTTGATACCAGTATCGTAAATGTAAGTAAAATCGATTCACAAACTCTTGTATGTATTGATGGCGCATTAATTGAGATTGTTATGGATGCTTACTTTGGAGGGGAAGGGAAGCTAAGTGAAGCAAGTGAAAAGCAGGATTTTACTGATACAGAATTTAATATAAGTAATAAGATATTAGAGATGTTTCTCATGTCTAACAAAACTGCATGGGAGAAAGTAGAGCCATTAGATTTTGCCTTCGTGCAACGCGAGTTACAACCAAAATTAATTAATTTGTTAGAAGAAAGTCAGCTAGTTGTAGTGTGCTTATTCAAAGTTTCGTTAGATGAAGAAGCAAGTTATATAAGAATTGCATATCCATATAAAGCACTAGAGCCAGTAAAGAAAAGCTTGCAAAGCATAGTAAAAGAACGTGATGAGGAAAATGATGGTCAATGGAAAACACAATTCTTCAATAGTGTGAAACATGCACCAATTGAACTTAATACAATTCTTGCAGAATTCAATTTAACTGTTGATGAAGTGATTCAGCTTAAAACAGGAGATGTGATCCCATTCTCTATGCCTGAATCAGTAACGGTATATTCAAGCTCAACACCAATATTTACCGGAAAGATAGGTTCAGTAAACGATGCTGTTGCTATCAGTATAAATTCATGGGTACGAGAAAAATAAGTAATAAATGTCATTAGGAATTTAATATGAGTGAAGATCAGACAAACAACAATGCTATGCAGAATCAATCAGCTGATGCTTCAAATGCTGCTATATCGGGCTTGAATAATCTGGATGTTGTCTTAAATATTCCTGTTGATGTATCACTGGAGCTAGGTCGTGCAACCGTAGACTTGCAGAGCTTAATTGAATTAAGTCAAGGATCTGTCATTGAATTAAATCGATTGGTTGATGAGCCAGTTGATGTGTTGGTAAATGGCAAACTTGTAGCTAAAGCAGAAGTAGTTGTAGTAGATAATAAATTTGGTGCAAGAATTACTGATGTAGTCAGTCCAGAAAAGCGTGTAGAGAAACTTAAGAATTAAAATTATTCATGAAGAAGCACGTAAGAATGAAAACACTGCTTAGCTATATATTTATGTTAATTGCTATGACGACCAATGTATATGCTCAAGATCAAGCTAAGCAGCCATTTGTTGCAGAATTTGG
>CAZVPJ010000186.1:0-3280 GCA_964629035.1 uncultured Thiotrichales bacterium
CAATATGCACTAAACACCTTTTATTTTTTGGTGTGTGGTGCATTGGTAATGTGGATGGCCGCAGGCTTTGCCATGTTAGAAGCGGGATTAGTGCGTTCTAAAAACACCACTGAAATACTGACTAAAAATATCGCCTTGTATGCAGTGGCCTGCACCATGTACATGGTGTGTGGTTACTCCATTATGTATGGTGGTGGTGATTTTACGATGTTCTTAAACGGCATAGTCGGTGATGGTGTAGCAGGTGCAGACGAGCCTGCAACATACGCTCCTTCTGCTGATTTCTTTTTCCAGGTGGTATTCGTTGCTACCGCAATGTCGATTGTTTCAGGTGCCGTTGCAGAACGCATGAAACTATGGGCGTTTTTAATATTCGCTGTCGTCCTGACCGGATTTATCTATCCTATGGAAGGTAGTTGGACATGGGGTGGTGCAGCAGTGTTCGGAATGTACACACTTGGTGACCTTGGTTTTTCTGATTTTGCAGGCTCGGGTATCGTACACATGGCTGGTGCAAGTGCAGCTTTGGCAGGTGTCATTCTGCTAGGCGCACGAAAAGGTAAATATTCCAAAGACGGTAGATCCATTGCATTGCCGGGAGCTAATTTACCATTAGCGACCTTGGGAACCTTTATTCTTTGGCTCGGCTGGTTTGGTTTTAATGGTGGGTCTGTATTAGCCACCGCAAGTGTTGAAAGCGCAAACTCAGTTGCAGTGGTCTTTATGAACACTAACGCTGCGGCAGCGGGTGGTTTGATTGCTGCATTAATCGTGGCACGTTTGATGTTTGGTAAAGCGGATTTGACCATGGCACTTAATGGTGCGTTAGCAGGCTTGGTTGCGATAACCGCAGAGCCCTCTACGCCGACTCCATTTGTCGCAACAATTTTCGGAGCCATGGGTGGAATACTAGTTGTATTCAGCATCATAACGCTTGATAAACTAAAAATTGATGATCCTGTAGGTGCCATATCTGTGCACGGTGTGGTCGGTTTACTAGGATTGTTACTAGTACCATTGACGAATGATGGGTCATCATTCTCAGGCCAGCTAATTGGTGCTGTAACCATTTTTGTTTGGGTATTTGTTACCAGCTTTATTGTCTGGGGCATTATCAAAATGCTAATGGGTATTCGCATTACGGAAGAAGAAGAGATGGAAGGTGCAGACATTTCAGAATGTGGAATGGAAGCCTATCCGGAATTTGTGACTAAGTAGATACTCCTCCTGAACGCAAATCCAGAATACTTTAATAGTTGGTGTTCTGGGTAAGCGTTATACTTTAGACGCAATCTTAAAGCGCCTCTACCATAGTGATTATGGGAGGCGCTTTTTTTATGTGTGTTCGAGTACCGATAAGTAGGTTTGTTTAAGCAGATTCACCAGGTAAGCATACTTAGTGCAAACAAGATTTAAAGCTTGCTAGAGATAAACTGAGGTGCTGCAAAGCAGGCTAGATGCACAGCATGATTATAATAACGAGTAGAAAAACCTAAAGTTTTTGATTGTTCTTCGCGAGCAAATTGTATTGCATTACTTTTGCTAGCCATGGTTGCAGTCCACCAGCCACTCGGGTAACTAGCTACTGGAAAATGTAGTAATTTTGTTTTATTAAAACCTGCTTCTTGCATGCAGCGATGCATAGGCTGAATGATGCTCTCTAGATGAATTAATGGTGATTCACTTTGTTGAACGAGTAGACCATCCGTTTTTAACACACGCATGCAATCTTTGTAAAATGCTGTTGAGAACAAACCTTTAGCCGGCCCTATTGGGTCTGTGCTGTCTACTATGATTACATCCAATGATTCTGATGGTGCTTGATTTACCCATTTAATTGCATCATTGAAGATTAGCTCTACACGGGGGTCATTATTTTTATTACATAGTTCAGGAAAATACTTTTCTGATAGATCAGTGACACGTTGGTCTATTTCAACTTGAGTGATTTTTTGGACACAGTCGTGTTTGCTAACTTCTTGCAAAGTACCACAATCTCCACCGCCTACAATAAGTATGTTTTCTGGTCTTGTGTGGTTAAAAAGCGCCGGATGGCTGAGCATTTCGTGGTATATAAAATTATCTCGCTCGGTTAGCATAATAAAACCATCAATCACCATTAGATTGCCAAATTTTTTGGTCGAATATATTTCTATTTTTTGATAAGGAGTTTGTTCCTCATGCAGTTTGTCATTTAATTGGAGTGAAAAAGCTGTCCCAGAATCAATACATTGTTCCGTGAACCAATTAGTGTTTATCATTCATAGTTCCTATTTATACTCTGCGCTGCATTAAAAGCCGTACTGTAAATAATAATATATAAAAAGCCCAATATTTATGAAGAATCAAGATTGGAGTATAGAGAAAGCTAAACTGCATTATCGGATAGGTAGTTGGGGTAAGCAGCACTATACGATCAACAGCAAGGGCAACTTGGCTGCAAAGATAGAAAATTATGAAATTGATTTATACGAACTCAGTCATCAAATTCAAAAAAGTGATATCCGTTTCCCTGTCTTAGTCCGCTTTCCGCAGGTTTTACAAAAGTCATTAAGTGATTTGTGTTGTGCTTTTCATTCTGCCATTCAATCTAATAATTATACTGAAAAGTATGTTGCTGCATATCCTATAAAAGTAAATCAACAATCAGCTGTTGTTCAACATTACCATGATCAACAAGAGTGGCCGGTAGCATTTGAAGTCGGTAGCAAGGCAGAGTTGATTGCATGCTTGGGGATTGGTGATAAAAAGCTGACAATTATTTGTAATGGTTATAAAGACGAGATGTATATTCGCATTGCCTTAATGGGTTATTTGCTAGGGCATGAAATTATTATTGTTATAGAGAGTCTGGTTGAATTTCAACATGTACTTAAACATAGTTTAGAGCTCAAGGTTCAACCAAAATTAGGGATGCGCATACGCTTAAGCGCTATTGCAAAAGGTAATTGGCAGAATACTGGAGGAAAGCATTCTAAGTTCGGACTCACTTCCAGTGAAGTGTTGGCATTAGTGCAGCAGCTTCGTGAGCATAATGTTTTACCGTGGGTAAAAATGTTGCACTTTCATATGGGTTCACAAATTCCTTTGCTTAAGGATATACAGTCAGGTATGCAAGAAGGTATGCATTACTATGCCGAGTTAGTTAAGCAAGGATTAAGTCTGGAGATGTTGAATGTTGGCGGAGGCTTGGCAGTTGATTATGAAGGGAGTAACTCTGAATCGTATTTTTCAATGAATTACACGCTGAGTGATTATGCTAACACTATCATTGGTGTTA
>CAZVPJ010000187.1:0-3195 GCA_964629035.1 uncultured Thiotrichales bacterium
CGCTGGTAGCTTAATGCATTGTTAAGCTAACGTAAAACGATTACGTTAATATTTTACGGCCAATTCCGTAAAAATTTACTTGGTATGTAAACCCAATTTAAGAAAGATTTTTCGAGTATGAATGTAACAATTTATGGTTCAGGTTATGTAGGTCTCGTCACAGCGGCATGCCTTGCCCAAGTTGGCAACAATGTTATGTGTGTCGATATCGATGAAGAGCGCGTTAAAAAGTTACAACAATGTATTGTTCCCATCCATGAACCCGGTCTGCAAGAACTCATTCAAACAAATGTTGAAGCTAATCGAATCGAATTCACGCTAGATGCTGAAGCCGGGATTAATCATGGCCTTTTCCAGTTTATTGCCGTCGGCACTCCACCGGATGAAGATGGCTCGGCTGATCTACAACATGTTGTAAAAGTAGCGGATACCATTGGCCAAGGCATGCACGAATACAAAGTAATTGTAAACAAATCTACCGTTCCGGTTGGTACCGCAAAAAAAGTTTCGAACGCTATTGCATACCAGCTAGAGAAAAGAAATGTATCACTTGAATTCGATGTGGTATCCAACCCTGAGTTTTTAAAAGAAGGCGCTGCGATTGATGACTTTATGAAACCTGATCGAATAATAGTAGGTGTTGAAAATCCACGCACAGCAGAACTCATGCGTGCCCTCTATGCACCCTTTAATCGAAGTCATGATCGTGTACATATGATGGAGCCTGCTTCAGCCGAGCTCACAAAATATGCTGCCAACGCTATCCTGGCAACCAAGATAAGTTTCATGAATGAACTAGCAAATATCGCAGAACGTTTGGGTGCTGATATTGAAGAAGTAAGATTAGGAATCGGATCCGACCCACGTATAGGTTACCAATTTATTTACCCAGGTTGTGGGTATGGTGGCTCTTGCTTTCCAAAAGACGTAAAGGCTCTACAACATATTGCCAAAGAAGTTGGCTATACACCAAAACTTGTAAGCGCTGTAGATGAAGTCAATCAAAACCAGAAACATGTTTTGTTTGAAAAGATAAATAACTATTTTGAAGGCGATCTAAAAGACAAAGTAATAGCACTTTGGGGCCTTGCATTTAAACCTAACACCGATGATATGCGCGAAGCGTCTAGCCGAGAATTAATGGAAGCACTTTGGAACGCAGGCGCTAAAGTTCAAGCCTATGATCCAGTAGCGATGGATGAATGCAGACGCTTATATGGCGATCACCCAGCGCTTACTCTCTATAGCGAAAAAGATGACACATTAAATAATGCAGATGCGTTAACGATCGTAACAGAGTGGAAAGAATTCAATAGCCCAAATTTTGATATGATTAAAAATACACTTTCTAATGCCGTTATTTTTGATGGTCGCAATCTGTTTGAACCAGGTTTAATGAACCAATTGGGCTTCAAGTATTACGCAATTGGTCGCGGCGATTCAATTGCAAGCTGAAAACTCAACCCACCAGAACTCTATCTAAATAATCTTTAAGTGGTTTTTCTACAAACGTAATTCCTAAAGCTTGTTTTTGCTCTACATTCATTGTGTTAAGCGCGGTACGCAAATCTTCAGCAATAGCAGGATATTTTTTTACCATACTAATGGGCTCGACATATACCTTAATCCCAAAAACAAGTGCATTGGTATTTTCTAGTCTTCTAAAGGTTTGACGTTCACTTCGAAGATGCAAGGTTGATTCAATATTATTAATATTTATTTCTGTCATTTTGGTATAAGAATCAAAACTATCTGGAAATATACATAATTCTTTACTAGCGAATAAAAACCAATTTGAACGTTGGTAACAATCTGTGACTTTTAGATTTTTCATAAAATGTCGAATCATTCTGCCGATTTTCTCCTCGAGATTTAAAATCGGCTCATGAATGCTGGCAAGAGGCTTACCCATTTTTTCCTGCAAACTCCACCAGGTAGGCGTACACACTGATGCCGCAACAAGCTTATAGTCACCGTCCTCTTCCTCCAGTAAACAATAATCATCCGCAGACAAATAACTGGCTAACTCTAGAGGACAATTCTCATAATCAACGACATCATAATGTTTATTTTCACTTCTTATTAACACATCATCACCGACTACATGAAATTTTTCAGAATGATATAGCTGAATGTTCTCGAGCAATAGATTTAAAAATTCTTTTTGCGCCACAATACTACCTGGTAGTGCATCCAACACTTCTCGACCCATTTTTTTAATAAGCTTTTGCTTTTCTATGATTCTTTTACTGAAGTCATTCTCGTATTGAACCCAGTCCGCGACATTGATCGAACTCAAGCCCAACCGTAAACGGCCACGCTCACCATGAAATGGATAATATTTTTCTATAGTCATTGTAATATAGTGCGTATATATGACTTAGTAACACCAACAAAAAGGCTTAGTAAATTTGCTTACTCGAATGCAAAGTATAATGCGTACTTCTTACTCGCCACTTGCATCGTAAGAATTTGATCAGCCAAAAATGCCACCCCTTCATATTCATCATTCACTGAATCGCACTCAGTCACCTCTACTTTAACGTGATACATATTATATTTAGGATTAATAATATCCACGTAGCCAAGGTACGTACATCCATCAGAGTCATCTCCAGCAAGCACACCTGCTTCGCTTATTGAGATAGCAGTAGCCAAATCATCACGATCAGTATAAGTCCAATCACCTTTTACATTATCTAAGGATGACGATTGATCATAGAGACCACTGTAAGAAATGGTAAGACGACCAGTATCACCACCATTTAGTGTCTTAAAATAACTAGAGATTGTCTTATAGCCTTGCTCATTGTCTTTAACAGTTCCAGTTAAATTCGCCCAATCAAATGGCCCACCATCTAGAGCAAACAAAACATACTTATTTAGCAAATGTTCACCATCAAAACTAAGCGTGCCCACACACATCGCTTTTGCTTTGAGACTGTATGCGTAAGCTTTATCTTGCAGATGTACCGCGGTGAAATCATAGGGACCTCTTCCACGAATATCGAATTCACCGACCCAGATACCATCCAAAGGCGCACGAATCATAACTTTTTTTTCTTCTAATTCATTAGAAATATTTGACGAGGCGCACGCACTTAAAATAAATATCCCAAGAAAAAAAACCAAGACTTGCTTACATTTTATAGACATAATAATTCCCTATCGTAATGATATAGAAATAGCAAAGTA
>CAZVPJ010000188.1:0-3174 GCA_964629035.1 uncultured Thiotrichales bacterium
GTGATAAAAAGTATCTAGAAGCTATTCAAAAAGGCAAGGATCCGGGTTTGTTTGTGGTATTGCTTGAAGATGCTGCGGCTACAATAGGCTTGGTTGTCGCGATGTTAGGAATTGCCGTTAGCCAGTGGACCGGTAATTATATATTTGACGGCATTGCCTCTGTTGTGATCGGTTTAATACTGGCTTCAGTGGCATGGTTGCTTGCATATGAAACTAAAGGTTTGTTGATTGGCGAGAGTGCTGGTGATGAAGTGGTGGATGGAATTCGTAAAATGGTAACGGAATATTCAGGTGTAGAGCGTGTAAATGAGGTGCTTACTATGCATATGGGCCCTGAATATATATTGGTTAATCTCAGTGTAGAATTTAATGACGCGATAGGAACAGAACAGATGGAATCTGAAATTGCGCTTATTGATAAAAACATTAAACAAGGATTTGTAAATGTTAAACGTGTGTTTATAGAAGCAGAATCTTGGAAGTTTGCTCACTAATACAATGTCTTCTGACGATCACCTAAGATCAGAGTCATTTAGTAAAACCTTGCGAATATTTTTATTGCTCGCAACCATCGTTATTATAGGAATAACGATTGTACTCGCATTAAACAAACAGCCTGAAATCACCCAGCAATCTCTTCAGCAAGAGATTGCGTCTATTCAACTGCAGTTGCCCATTAGAGTGGATGCGTATACTGAGCTTAATGATGTGCAAGTGAGTGACAAGGTAATCAAATATACATTCAGAGTGCATGCTCATACTGATCAGCAAGCTGAATTAAATTCTAGTATAAGCATTGAGGATGAAAACTTTTCCCAACAAGTTGAGACTTCAGTAAAAGCTAGCGCCTGTCAAAATAAAGATATTCGACGCTATATTAATACAGGGATATCGTTGTCTTATCGTTATTTAAATCAAGATAACCATCCAGTTGCTGAATTTAGTATTCCCGCAGGGTTTTGCAGTAAATAAAATTTAAGCAAAAGACTATGTGTTTTTACAATGCTTTTGATCCCTGTGATGTGTAAACAAGGATCGCAAGGTGATTATTGATGCTTGAGTCGAGAATATTAATGATTAGAGTATATAAAAATAACTAATCATTACTTATAAATTATATCTTATGAAAAGTGTATAACCTGAAGTCTTTGGATTGGCTGCATTTAATTTGGCGCCGTTTGGCGGAAAGGTCGACACGCATGCATAGTATAGTATTAAGACTTGTCGCCAACTGTAGATAGTATAACGTAAGACAATCAAATCAAGTCACGCCACGCCACGCTTGTATCGTTATAGGGAGCGTAAGATGAAGCACTTTAATATAATTACATTACTGGTTGTATTATTTCTACTTGTATCAACAAGTAAAGCGTCAGAATTAACTTGTGATTGGCCTTCAAATAGAGTGTTGGATTCTATTGTCCCCATTGAAAGTGGAAAGAACAGTCATGCTAGTGGTGTAGTGGTATCAAATAATGTTGTGCTTACCGCAGCGCATGTATTAGAAGACTATTATGAAACCATCGTAGTCGTTAATGATAAAATATATTTAGCTTCAGTTTTGTTAGTAGATAAAGAAGCCGATATTGCATTGCTTTCTGTTAGAACTGAAAACCTGCAGCCAATACCCTTGAGTAAATATGATTTATATGAGCGCCAAGAGGTATGGGCGGTAGGGTATCCGCGTGCTCAAAGCTTACATACTACTTCAGGCAATTTTGTTTCTAGAAAAGAAGAGGCAATACATACCAGTGCAGGGATAGACTCGGGTGAATCGGGTGGAGGTTTGCTGAGTTGTGAGCATGGTGAATTTGTATTAGCTGGAATGTTGCGTGGATACGGTGCATATCGTACCGATAAAGGCTTGGTCAGGTTGGAGGATTACTCTATATCGGTTGCTGCAAGTGATATTAAATTCACACTAGACCTAAGCTATAACGAATATTAAAAAAATATAGTTTCGTAATATATAAAACGCTAAGATGTTGGCTTTAAGGTCAATAAGTTTGCCCGTTTAGCGATGCCATATGCTTATTATAATAAGTTGCCAGCCAAAGATAAAAAAATATATCGCGCTAGTGATAAAATTACCCATGTAAGTCTTAAAGATTCTGGTCAGTTATTGCCATTTGTATATGATGTGCAATCTGCTTTGATAACAAAAGACAAAAAAATAGTGCATGCTGCTAGCCAAGTGCTCGTAAGTCAGCTTACACAACAGCTTGTTATTGCGCCGGTAAAAGTCAAAGTCTTAACAAGCAGGCCGCATAATAATTATGGTGAACTCCATGGCTTGTATGAACCGGTGACCGCTAAAACAAAAGTTGCTGAAATATCAGTTTGGATGCTTACGGCTAAACGCAAGCAAGTGGTTGCGTTTAAAACGTATATGCGCACTCTGTTTCACGAAGTATGTCATCATCTGGATTATGAATTTTATAAATTAGAAGATTCATATCATACAGAAGGATTTTTTAAACGAGAGTCTAGTTTATATACACAGCTTGTGCTTCAAGGCTTAAATTAAAACGGCTGCGCTTACTGAAATAGCAATGTCTAGTTTTGTGTGAGCTGTTTTCTTAATCTACTACTAAGATCTACTAAAGCAATTAAACTTTGATTATGCTCGGTGTTCTTTCTGTACCGTACATAATGTCTAAGTATAAGGAGATTATGTGTGGGTATGAAATCTATTAAACTTTAAATATAGTAAACTAAGCCTATTTTTAGCGATACTATAATTATTGAAAGAGCTGCTACATAAGATCAATATGTTATTTTCAAATAAAAAAAGTGAAATGCCTTCATCTGAAAATGCCTTACCTGGGCGAGAAGAAGCGTTGCAAATAAGTGGAAAGCATTTTGTAAGTGGAAATTCTATTGTTCCGCCTTATCCCCAAGAGTTGGAAATGGCAATGTTTGGTATTGGTTGTTTTTGGGGAGCAGAGCGTAAATTTTGGCAAGTGGATGGTGTCTATTCAACAGCGGTAGGATATGCAGGGGGGATAACGCCGAATGCAACTTATGAAGAGGTTTGTACAGGTCTGACTGGGCATAATGAGGTGGTCCGCGTGGTATTCAATCCTGGCCTGCTTGATTATGAAGATTTACTAAAGGTTTTTTGGGAGTCCCATAATCCTACTCAAGGTATGCAACAAGGAAATGATGTAGGCA
>CAZVPJ010000189.1:0-1581 GCA_964629035.1 uncultured Thiotrichales bacterium
TTTTTCAGGCAATACTTTTTCTCGATGGATCGTGAGGAGATGCCTTTTAATCGGGCGCAACGTTCATGGGTCTATCGTGCAGCAAAAGACATTAGCAATACGATTGCATTTGGTTCAACACGAGATTTGAAAAAAGTAGGTACCGTTCTTTTTTCTAATTGCCCTTATCCAACATTAGGTGAAGACGCGGTTCCTGTTTCAGAGCACACCATCGGTCCGGATTGTAGAATCCCCTATACGACCAAATCAATTTTCAATATATCAGCCATGAGTTATGGCGCTATTTCCAAACCTGCAGTGTTAGCACTTGCTGAGGGTGCAAAAAATTCAGGTTGTTGGCTAAATACAGGTGAAGGTGGTCTTTCAAAATATCACTTGTCTAGTGGATGTGACATTGTATTTCAAATTGGCACGGCAAAATATGGCGTAAGAGATCCAATAAGTGGAAAGTTAAGTGAGTCTAAGTTAATTGAAATAGGGAAGTATGATCAAGTAAAAATGTTTGAAATAAAACTTAGTCAAGGTGGCAAGCCCGGTAAAGGGGGAATTCTTCCTGGAGCTAAGGTAACAAGAGAAGTAGCTGATATACGCGGTATACGTCAAGGTGAAGATTCCATCAGCCCTAATCGTCACCCTGAAATTAGTAATGATGAAGATTTATTGGAAATGATCGGATACATCCGTGAGTTAACTGGAAAACCGGTAGGGATAAAAAGTGTTATAGGTTCAGAAGAATGGTTAGATGAATTATTTTCTCTAATTTGTCAACGTGGAAAAATATATGCACCAGATTTTATTACCGTGGATAGTGCAGATGGTGGCACCGGTGCAGCACCTATGCCATTGCTTGATGACATGGGTTTGCCTTTAAATGAAAGTTTACCTATTTTAGTTAACAAGCTTAAGCAATATGATTTGTATGATAGGGTAAAAGTGATTTCATCAGGAAAACTGGTAACGCCTGCTGATGTTGCCTGGGCATTATGTTTAGGTGCAAATTTTGTAACTTCTGCAAGAGGTTTTATGTTTGCACTTGGCTGTATTCAAGCTTTGCAGTGTAATAAAGATACATGTCCTACTGGAATTACAACACATAATAGACGTTTGCAACGTGGGTTAAATGCTAAAGCGAAATCTGTAAGAGTTGCAAACTATGTAAAAAACATTGTTCATGAAGTAGGTATGATTGCACATTCATGTGGGGTTAAACATCCACGTGAATTAGAACGGAAACATGCTCGCGTTGTTCAGTCTAGTGGGTTATCAGTACCGCTTAATGTTATGTATCCAGCCGTAAAGATGTACCCATCTGTTGAGCGAAGAAATATGGAAACCCGACCATGGTCAGGCAATCATCAACTATCCGATGAAGAGAATGGTGATTTAGAAAACACAGTAATCAATATTCCGCTAAAGCAATTTAATGAAAAAATTAAATAAGCATAAATATGACTGAATCTAATTCAAATTCAAATGATAAAGAACTTGAAAGTAAATCTTCAGGCTTGCTTTCATTGCCAGCTGCTTTTATAAAAAAACTGTACACAAATAATGAGGGATCATTAGAAAATACGGTATCAA
>CAZVPJ010000189.1:1681-3169 GCA_964629035.1 uncultured Thiotrichales bacterium
ATTGAGCCACATGAAAATATTTTTGATCTTCCACTAGAAATACTTAAAAAATTCAAATTTACAAAAGATTATCAAGATAAAAGAACATCATTAAAGATGAGATGTGAAGGCATTAAGACCATTAAGGAATTTGATGCATGTTTGTCAGATTTATATGAATTGTTCTATGTAGTCTATCAAGATGTATATTCTGATAAAGAAGAGCTTGAAAAATTCTTATTAAATATTGGCTCACAAGTAATTCATATTGGTGAAAAACTTCATAACGTTGCTGAGGAGCAAGCATCAGATCTGAAGGTTCAGGGAGCATTGAATGAACGTATGAGTGATGCAGTAACACTTATCAATGACAATATCAGTTCTGGGAATGATTTAATCTCGTTGAAAAATATAGTTAAAGTTCAATTAGATACTCTGCAAAACATTGTGGAGGAAGAAAGGCAAATTGTTGAAGCTCAAGAGAAACGCGTAAATGAAAATGTAAAAGATCTTGTTAAACAAGTGAGTGATCTTAAGCAGGAAGCCCAGGAATTAAGAGAGCGTGTACAACGTGAAAAAGAACAAGCATTACATGACTCGCTTACAGGCTTGTATAATAGGCAGGCATATAATGAAAAGATATCTGAAGTAATTTCAATGATAGATTGCTTCGATAACTATACATTGCTGATTTGGGATATTGATCATTTTAAAAAATTCAATGATCAATATGGACACGTTGTTGGAGATAAGGTCTTAAAAACGGTTTCTGATAAATTCAATAGCTTGCTTAAAGAAAGTTACTTTTTAGCCCGATTTGGTGGTGAAGAATTTGCAATGCTAATACCTGAGTTAACGATTGATCAATCAAAAGAATATGCAGAAAATATCAGAAATGAAGTTTCTGAAATTACTTTTATGGTGAAAGGTAAACAGGTTAACATTACAGTTTCGTGTGGAGTCTCAAGCATCCAAGCGAAAGACAATGCACAATCCATTTTTGAGCGTGCAGATAAAGCATTATATCGTGCAAAAGCAGATGGTCGTAATAAAGTAAAAGTTTATAAATCAGAATGAGATTTAACGTAAAAACTTCCCATCCGCAACTTTAACGATATTTCTTCCAGAATTTTTGGCCAGTTTTAGCGCATTATACGCTCTAGCATATAATGACTCGACCGAATCTGTTGATTCTAATTCTGTCACACCAATACTAATGGTTGCTCTAACATTTTTCTCGGTATCGCTATTGATGAGATCATGATTAGAGACAGCCATCCTGATTCTGTTTGCAATCATATTAGCGTCTTGTGCCTGGGTATTACTTAAGATTAATGAAAATTGATCATGTCCAAAACGATTTAGTATGTCTGTGTCTCTTAGTGTTTTTTGAATAGTTTCGTATACATGTCTAATAATAAAGTCACCATATAATGGTCCATTTTTTTCTTTTAACTCCATAAATCGATCTATATCTACAAGCACTAAACTAAATGGTTTTTTCTGTCG
>CAZVPJ010000190.1:0-3153 GCA_964629035.1 uncultured Thiotrichales bacterium
CATCAGCGTTCTACAGAAGAGGGTGGGTCTAATTTCAATTTTGGAGTGGATGCAGGTAATACTATTGAATCAATACAAGATGCTCCCTTTACAGTTATACCCAATAATAATTTATTGGATGCCGAGTACGAGAATGATTCATTGATCTTTCAAAGTCAGTCAACTTTTTATGATCGTGCACATTTATTATTAGGTATGACGGTAACTGATGCAGAAGTTTCCTATGAGACTTCATTCAATGGTATTCCAGGTACAACCCCAGATGTGGATGACACACTTTATAACCAAAGAGTAGGTTTAGCAGTAGATATCACAAAAGAAATTACACCCTTTGTAGGTTTTGGGAGAGGTTTTCGAGTGCCACGTGGCCTAAGTGCTTTGCCTGGTGGAGTGGTTGAAATAGAACGTAACAAACAAGTAGAGGCTGGTGTTAGATTTGTAAATAACTCATGGGGTCTAGCAGGCTCAGCAGCAATCTATAAATTAGAGCGCGAAGATGCTGCTGTATTCGTAGGCTTTTCACGTGATATTGCTGACCAAGAAAGTAAAGGCTTCGATACTGATCTTATATGGCAACCAACAAAATCATTTTCTATTCTTGCTAACTATGCCTATACAGATGCAGAAATTTCAGATTCTGACAGCCCGTTTAAGAATAATAGATTGCAAAGAGTACCAAAACACTCAAGTCGTTTAGCGATGCGCTATGAATTTATGGATGGTACTTTAAATGGTTTGGGTCTCGGCATTGGTGTTACATCAGTAAGCCGCCAAGCAGGTGATTTAGCAAATACTTTTTACACGGATGGATATGAAGTGTTTGATTTTCAAGCATCATATGAAAAGAAAAATATTATTGCTTCATTAGGTGTTGAAAATTTATTTGATCATGATGAGTATATTCCAAACTTCTTTTTCAATGGAAATACAGCTCCTTTGACACCATTAACTGTGATAGCTAAATTCAAACTAAGGTTAGGCTCTCCATAAGTTGTGTCTTGAAGTTTCGATTCTCTTTTAATTGGTCCCATTGTAGTTAATTTAATACACCGTTACTTAATAGGAAACGTCTTTCGTAACTGTATTTATTGATTTAAAGTCATCCCAGAAAATTTTGAAAGTACTCATATTGGAGTGTTATTCCTCTTTCTGCCACTACTGCTCAATTCCAGAGTCAGTCCTAACAGCGCAGGCCAAAGTGCCGTTGCAGCAAACAATAGAAAGGATAATGCCCAGGCTGTATCTGCAGATATCGAATATTGGTGCAAAATATATATTAATATTCCGTCTCGAATACCGATGCCCGCTAGTGAGATGGGTAGCATGGTTCCAATAATAATGATTGATCGTATCCAGCCCCAGTCTAGTAAACTAAGGTTTAAATCCATTGAAGTGCTAAGAGCGGTGAAGGCAAAAATGCCAAAGATGTGCGGTAATATCGAAAGAATAACTAAATAAAGTATATGTACCGTAGTTAGTTTTTGAAACTCTTTAACCGTAGCAACTAATTTTAATAATTTTGAAGTTAGCTTGTTATTACTTTTTTGAAGTTTATGCTCAATAATATTTGAAAATGTAGTGTTTGATAATATAATAATTAAAATTAGTAAAGATGAAAATAATAAAAAAAGTGAATACGTTAATACTAAGGGCAAATTAGGTTTAGCAAAAAATAAACATAATAAGCCAACAAAGCATAAGCCAATCGTAGCTAAGATTCGATCGAACATTATGGTAGAGATTATTTCTGGCTTTTTTTCTTTATTTATTTGTGTGAATTTGTAAAAAAGAATTCCAATATTTGCAAGCGTCCCTCCCGGGATGAATAATTTGTAATAAAAGCTAATCAAACGAACCCGAAAGACCTGCCATAGTTGGATATCTATCTTTTGCTGATCCATCATCAGTTTCATGCGCACTGACATTGAAAATAAGCTAATGGCAATAAGTGCTAATGCAGCTGCAAACCATTTTACATCTGAATTTAGTATCGATTCATAAACACTATGTAATGGGATAATTTGTGTTAGATACCAAAGAATTATCAGAGTAACAAATGCTTGTAGGAGGTATTTCCAATTTCTCATTTAACGATAAATCTGGGTTTTATAGCTTTTGATTGGCTACACAGATATATAGGTTAAGCAACGAGTCTAGATATTCCTGACATAAATTCAGGTTTAGCTTGATCGACCATGTTGAGTAAGGTGGGTGCGATGTCAGCGGCATTAATTTCAGGTTGATTTAATGTGGAAAGATTGTCGGTTAACAGTAATAAACCTTTTTCGGAATCATGGTGTGGAAGGTAGCCATGGTAGGCAACATGCTTAGGATTGAGAATGCGGTTTCGCTGTTGGGGGTCTTTCACGCCAAATACAAGATTTACGAGTGGATGATAGAAGTCGTGAGGGAAAAGCAGATAACCTGGTTCGGGAATGAAATATACTTCACCATAATCCGGGCTCTTAAAGTCAATATTAAATTTATGCAAATCTTCAAAATGTAATATATTCCCTGGAGTAACTTCTTTTAGTGCTTTTAAAATTTGTTCGCGTGCGCGGTTTGAGTGAAACCAAAAGCGAGCTTGCATGGGTTGGATGTAATAGTTGAATTCATTTTGAGGCACATCTATTTGATTAATTGTTTTTTTAATATTGATGTCACCAATCACTTTTTCCTGGCCATGGTCAGAGACGATCACCATGCGAATTCCTTTTGATTCGCATTTTTCAAATAAATTTTTTAAAAATGAATCCACTTGACTGTAAACATCTTCAAGTTTCTCTTCGGTATTTAATTGCCAATGCCCCAACATATCTAAGGCATGGAACTGCAAAAATTCTAATTTTGCTTCACCATTTGCAACACTTGAAGCTAATGTCTTTTGGTCATTAAGTCGATCTGAAAAAGAATATAAGATATTGCCTTCGTCCATACTGTTTAGGATAGAAGGAACATGTCCAAGCTGTTGTAAAAGATCACTTGTATTCGCACGCCCACGAAATTTTACACGTCTTAATTCGAAAGCTCTTCTTCGTCTTGGAGGTATGGTTGGGACATCACAATTATGAAAAAATTGATGACGAAATGCTTGTATAGCAACGGTAAATATATCTGGAATTTTGTCAGTTAACTTTTCTTCTCTTACACTGT